>JAFAPL010000585.1 GCA_019247135.1 Chloroflexota bacterium
GGACAGATGGACAAGCCCGACGTCGAGTACATCAGCGGGCTGTCCCCGGCCATCTCGATCGACCAGAAGGGCGCCAGTCATAATCCACGGTCGACCGTCGGCACCGTCACCGAGATCTATGACTACTTGCGTCTGCTGTACGCGCGGATTGGTCATCCACATTGCCCGAAGTGCCACCGGCCCATCCAGCAGCAGACGTCCGAGCAGATCATCGACTCGGTGCTGGACATGCCCGAGGGCGCGCGCATCATGGTCCTCGCACCGCTGGTCGAGGCCCGCAAAGGCGAATACCAGTCCGTATTCGACGACGTACGCAAAGCCGGATTTGTCCGCGTCCGCGTCGACGGCGAAGTCCGCGACCTCTCGGAGAAGATCGAGCTCGCCAAACAAAAGAAGCACTCGATCGCGGTGGTCGTCGATCGCCTGGTCGTCAGCCGCGAGACCGAAGACAAGTCGCGCATCGCCGATTCCATCGAGCAGGCACTCAAGCTCGGCTCGGGTCAGGTGATCATCAGTCAGCCGACACAGGGTGGTGGCTGGCAGGACGAGCTGTATTCGGAGCAGTTCGCGTGTCCATATGACGGGACTTCGTTGCCAGCTCTGGAGCCGCGTAGCTTTTCGTTCAATACACCGCACGGGGCTTGTCCGACGTGCACGGGCCTGGGCACGCGTTTGGAGGTCGATCCCGACCTCGTGCTCGCGAACAAGGACCTGAGCCTGAATCAGGGCGCCATTGCCGCGTGGGGCAAGGCCGGGTGGAACGGCAACTCCTACTACAAATCCCTGCTGGAGTCTGTCGCACGCTTCTACGGCATTCCGATGGACGCGCCGGTGCGAAAACTGAAGAAGGAGCAGATCGACAAAATTCTGTATGGCTCCGGCTCCGAACGCATCGTGTTGCGTTATGAAAGCAAGAGCGGCCGCAGTCGCGAATATCGCGCGCACTACGAAGGCGTCATCCCGAATATCGAGCGTCGATTCAGCGAGACGGATAGCGACTTCATCCGCGAAGACCTCCAGAAGTACATGGCCCCCCGGCCATGTCCCACATGCCACGGCGCGCGGTTAAAGCCTGAAGTCCTCGCGGTCACGATTGCTGGTCGGAATATCGACGAAGTTGTGCGGCACTCGGTCATCCATGCACGCGAGTTCTTCGCAGCGTTGGAGGACCGTGTTCCATTTGAGGAGCGTCGGAACGGACGCGCGAAGAACGATCCGTATGCTGCCGAGCGCGATCTCACGTTGACCGAGCGTGAATTCGCCATCGGCAGGCAAATCCTGAAAGAGATTCGCGAACGCCTGCGGTTTCTGGTCGACGTCGGGCTCGACTATTTGACGCTCAGTCGAACCGCGGCCACCCTCAGCGGCGGCGAGGCGCAACGCATCCGCCTGGCAACCCAGATCGGATCCGGGCTCACGGGAGTGCTGTACATCCTCGACGAGCCGAGCATCGGCCTGCATCAACGAGATAATCAACGCCTGATCCGCACGCTGCGACGGTTGCGGGACCTCGGCAACACGTTGATCGTCGTCGAGCACGACGAAGACACGATGCGTGCCGCCGACTGGATCGTCGACATGGGCCCAGGCGCGGGCGAGCACGGCGGGAAGATCGTTGCTCAGGGGACGCTCGAGTCGATCATCGGCACTCCGGACTCGGTCACCGGGCAATTCCTGAGTCACGTGCGCGAGATCCCGGTCCCCTCACGCCGACGGACCGGCAATGGCAAGCGGGTCCGGATCGTTGGCGCACGTGAGAACAACCTCAAAGGCATCAGCGTCGAGATTCCGCTCGGCATGCTTGTCTGCGTGACCGGTGTCTCGGGGTCCGGCAAATCGTCGCTCGTCACCAACACGTTGTTCCCGGCGCTCGCGCAACGGCTCTTCAAATCACGCGAAGCAGCTGGCGCACACGACCGCATCGACGGACTGGACCACCTGGACAAAGTCATCGACATCGATCAGTCCCCGATCGGTCGAACACCACGCTCCAATCCGGCCACCTACGTCGGGCTGTTCACGCCCATCCGTGACCTTTTCGCCCAGGTGCCTGAGGCGCGCGTGCGCGGTTACCAGCCCGGTCGCTTCTCGTTCAACGTGAAAGGCGGTCGCTGCGAGGCGTGCGAAGGCGACGGCATCTTGAAGATCGAGATGCAGTTCCTCCCTGACGTGTACGTTCCGTGCGAGGTCTGTCACGGCAAGCGCTACAACCGCGAAACCCTCGAGATCAAATACAAAGGTTTCTCGATCGCCGAAGTACTGGAGATGACGGCGGAGGAAGCGCTCGACGTTTTCGAGAACATTCCCGCGATCGCCATAAAATTGCGAACTCTGTGTGAAGTTGGGCTCGGGTACATCCGGCTGGGCCAGCCGGCGACGACGCTGTCTGGTGGTGAGGCGCAACGGGTCAAGCTCTCGTCGGAGCTTGCTCGACGAGCGACGGGTCGGACGCTGTACATCCTCGACGAGCCCACGACCGGTCTCCATTTCGCCGATGTCGAACACTTGCTGGGAGTCCTGGGTCGTCTGGTCGAGGCCGGCAACACCGTGGTCGTGATCGAGCACAACCTGGACGTCATCAAAACGGCGGATTGGCTGATCGATCTCGGGCCCGAAGGCGGTGACGCCGGCGGTGAACTGGTCGCTGACGGGCGTCCCGAAGACGTGGCAGCCAACCCCGCCAGCTATACCGGCCAACACCTGCGGCACCTGCTCGAAGCTCGTACGCCGGCGGCCGCGATCGCCTGACCGTCACGATCCGTTTACAAGTTGTTCACGGGCCGTGAGAATGGCTATCGCTGCCGCATTCGAAAGGAGGTGGTGCTTTCTCCAGGGGCGGGCGGTAGTGAACCATGCTCCTTCCGTTCTGACCCGGTCCGCTACTGCACTGGCGGCCGTGCCGTTTGCTCTTAGTAGGGAGATGCCAGTGTTCAGGAGGCCACGACCAAATTGGCTCGTGTTCGCCGCGTCGGTGTCGACAGTCATCGGTTTGATTGGCTCGTCGACTTCGGCCATCGCGGTCAACGTATCTGACTCAGGCGCGTCCACCAACAACGACGACAACGAAGCCGTCTATCGTGATGGCTACAACGGCGCGGCAGGCTATCTGCCGGAGTTTCATCCCACACCTCTGAGCGCGGCCGAAGCAACTCAGGCGCGCACCAGCCTGTACCCGTCGAAGGGTGGGACCAAACCCGATCCGTCAAACGTGCAGCTCGAATTCCCGGATCAGTTCAAGCTGCAGATCGCGTGCTTCGGACGCGGGCTCGATCCCGCCGGCCCGTACCCGACCAACGTGCACGCGCCGTACCTGATTCCAGGCAACGTCGCGGCGATGACCTTTGGACCGAAGGTTCTCAGGAACGGCGGCCTGTATATCGCGACCTCGCCGACGGGCTTCAACAACACCGTCACGGGTACGCCAAATACTGATCCAACCGTTGGCCCGATCGTCACTCCGGAGAACAAGGCGGGTATCTACGAGCTCAGCTTCGGACCCAACGGCACCTGCAACGAGATCCGCACCGTCAGCGGTGGCCAGGAGAACGCCGGCTCGAATGGCGGACCGCACCCGGAGTTCGGAGACTTCGGCGCCAACATCGACGGACTCGCCTTCAACGACGGGTTCCTCTACGCCGACGATTTCTCGGGTGGACCGGAAGGCGCGCACTCGGGCCCGACGTTCTCAGCGGGCAGGATCCATCGGGTCAATCCGAGGACCGGCGAACGCGTGGCGTTGATCGGCAACTTGCCCTCCGAGGGCGACCATCAGAATGACGCGTTCGTCTTTTTCAAGCAGGGAGGCGATACCTGGATCGAATTCGAACAAGGCACAACAACCAACAGCGGCACCGTCGATGGCGAAGGCCAGGGTGACATTCCGTGCTTCGACATCGAACTGACTCCGGCTGGTGAACGATTCTTCCCGTTCACGATGGGCTACAAGCGCAACGTTCACAACCTGCCCGACGGCGCGCCACTGGTGGACGGCAGCACGGGACAGAATGGCGGCCACATCGTGCACGGGACACTCCCGTGCAGCGGCTCGACGGAGGCGATCAGCGCGGAGTCGCACATCAACGCGGACGGTACGAATTCGAGCTTGCGCCTGACTGGCTGGGGGTTCCGCAATCCCTACGGCATGGTGATTGCGCCGAGGGACGTGCCCGGCGTCGGAGGCGAACTCGTCCTGACCAACAACGACGTGGACGTTCGCGGGCAGCGGCCTCTCGCCAATGGCGCGGACGATGTCTGGCCGTTCGAGCCCAATGGGGGCTTTGACGGCGTGCAGCCGCGTAACTGGGGTTGGCCGAATCAGATCAACTTCATGGCGTCGGCCGATCCGCAGTTCGGACTGGGCAACAACGAGCTGCAGGGCGCAGACCCGTCGAACGCCTACACGGGCAATCAGGGTCGCCGCTCGTCGAATCAGCCCGCCCAGGCGATCACCGGCCAGGCCGCGATCTTCAACTACCTCGAAAACGCCTCGGGCCACCTGTACCGTGAGGGCAACGTGATCGGCGACGCCATCGACGCCGAGTTCGTTCCGGGCATTTCGCTGGCGACCGTCGACATCTCGGCCGACGGAATCGACGTCAACCGGAGCGGAGCGTTCGGCGGAGAGGAGCTACTACACAACTTCTTCTTCACCGGGTTCGGCAACCTCGAGTTCCCGCTCGGGAGCGTGCCCGCGGCTCGCGTCGGCAAGGACGTGCGACGACTCAGGGTCGAGACGACCGCGAGCGGCGCATACGTAGGCACGGTGCAGAAGGTGTTCGCGCACAACAAGAAGCAGCCAGGCGGTTGGCCGAATCTGAACACCGGTGGCTTCCTGGGACCGCTCGACCTCAAGTTCTCGCCGAACAGCAAGTCGCTCTGGCTGGTCGACTTCGGCGGGTTCTTCACCAAGGACTCGGGCACGGTCGGTGGGTTCCGCTGTGATCCGTCGCCGGGCGACTGCAGCACTGGTGCGAAGACGCTGGGCCACGCTGTCACGGGCGCCCAGTACGGCATCACGATCGAGCAGGGTGCTGGAACGTCGATGCTGTGGCACTTCGTGCCGACGGGCACCTCGCCCGACGACATGGAGTGACCTAACCGTCGCCAGGCTTTCTGAGTGACAGTATCGCGTCGATGCGTTCTCCATTTCGAGGGCGCACGGCGCGGTACGTGTTCGCCGCAAACGACTGGTCCGGTTATTCACGGCGACCTGCTGCGACCGCAAGCATGAATCCGTTCGCGGGCTGGCGCTGTTGCTGCCAGATTGTTCAACTTCCAATTGAGCACGGTGCCGGTGGAGCGGCAAGCGATTTTCGAGCTAGTGCCCGTCGCGGAGAAGCTCTAGAAAAGCGGGACCGTAACGCTGCAATTTCGCGGGGCCGACACCGGGAATCAGTAGCAATTCGCGGTCGTTCTTCGGAAACCGGCGAGCCATGTCGCGTAGCACGGCATCGCTGAAGACGATGTACGGCGGCACCCGTTCTTTGTCGGCGATCTCGCGTCGCAGCGCGCGCAAGCGTTCAAACCATTCAGCCTCGGCTGACGAGCGAGCCACAGCTGGTGCTGCCTGTCGGACGGTGCGTTGGCGCGGCACCAGGGCATCCAGCTGCAACCCGAGGCACAGGTCGCACGCCTCGCCACACGGCTCGATCTGCTCGTCGAAATACCCGACGAGCGCCTGATGGCGGCATCCGTTTGCCCGATCGAGCATGCGGTACAGGTCGAGTGTTCGGGCGCGTGTTTCGGCGCGCAACCCACGATCGGCCATGTCTTCCAGGAACGCGTCGTAGCCCATGACGTCGGCCCACGAATAGAACACAACGCAATCACTGGGCAGTCCGTCGCGACCGGCGCGGCCGATCTCCTGGTACCAGGCCTCGATGCTGCGCGGCATGTCACGATGGACCACGTAGCGCACATTGCTCTTGTCGATGCCCATCCCGAACGCGACGGTGGCTACCACGACGTCGGCCTGGTCGCGCGCGAACGCCTCCTGGTGCTTCGCCCGTGTGCTGTCGTCCAGTCCGGCGTGATACGGCAGCGCCTTTGCACCTTGCTCCGAGAGCCAGTCGGTGAGCGTGTCGACACCACGCCGTGTCATGCAGTAGACGATGCCGCTCTCGCCGGAGTGGCCGCGGACGAGCGACAGAATGTCGCGGCGGGTGTTCCGCCCCGCGCCTTTTTTGGCGACGATGATGCGCAGATTGGGTCGATAAAACGAGCCCTTGTAGCCAGCGGGCTTGCGCATGCCGAGCTGGCGGATGATGTCGTACGCGACGCGCCGCGTAGCAGTCGCGGTGAGGGCGAGGACCGGGATGTCGCCGAGCTGCGCCTTGAGATCGTGCAATTGACGGTACGCAGGTCGAAAGTCGTGGCCCCAGTGCGAGATGCAGTGCGCTTCGTCGACGACGACCAGCCGTATCGGACAGTCGGCGATGAACGACCGCAGTGACTGGCGCAACGCCTCGGGTGCGACGTAGACGATCTCGAGCTCACCGCGCCGCAGTTGGCGCAGTCGTTCGCGGCGATCCGTCTCGCTCAAGGTCGAGTTGATCACAGCTGCGCGGAAGCCGAGACGTTCGAGCGCATCGACCTGATCTTTCATGAGTGAGATCAGTGGTGAGAGCACCAGCACGGGGCCGTTGAGCAGCTTGGCCGGAATCTGAAAGGTCAGCGACTTGCCGGCACCGGTTGGCATTACGCCGATGCAGTCGCGGCCGGCCAGCACAGCGTCGATGATCTCGCGCTGGCCCGGCCGAAACCGCTCGTATCCGAACCACTCCTGCAGTACCGCCTGCGGATCGTCTGCGGCGGCTGTGCCCATCCGCCGACTACTCTATCCGGCGGCGCTGTCGGCGAACGAACTTTTGTGCTGATATCGCCGCAGCGACGGAATCCGCCAGGTGATCAGGCCGACCACGCCCACGCACGCGATACCACCACTGACGACCGCGAAGACCGCGCCGGCAACCGCCGCGACGAGCCCAGACTCGAGTGCGCCAAGCTCGTTGGAGGCGCTGATGAACACCGAGCTCACGGCTGTCACGCGACCCCGCAACGCATCCGGCGTATTGAGCTGGATCGTGTTGTGACGCATCACCATGCTGACCTGGTCGGCCATGCCCACGAACGCGTACGCCACGATCGACAGCGGCAGCGACGCGGACGCGCCGAAGACAATCGTCGCTAGCCCGAAGGCGGCGACTGACGCAAGCAGCACCCGCCCGGTATTCGTCGGGGGAGGGAGAACGACGAGCACCAGCGCCATGATCAGGGTCCCGACCTCGATCGACGCGGAGAGAAGCCCGTAGCCAACGGCGCCGGTCTGGAGCACTTGAGTGGCGTACACGGGGAGAAGCGCCCGTGCGCCCCCGAACAGCACCGCGAACATGTCGAGCGTCATCGCCCCGAGGAGCACGGGCCGATGCCACACAAACGCAAGCCCCTCGCGGATGGCGGCCACCTCGATACGCGCGCCACCCCTGTGCGCCGGCAACCGCAACGGCAGCAGTGCGAGCAACGACAGCAACACGAGTGCCACGTGCGCGGCGTACGTCGCCCCGATCCCCGCCGTGGCGATCAGAATGCCGCCCAGCGCGGGTCCAGTGATCGAGGTGAACGAGCTGACGGCCGAGTTCATGGTCAGCGCTCGCGAGAACTGCCAGCGCGGCACGATCGCTGGCAGGATGGCCTGCCTCGCCGGCGATTCAAACGACTGCGCCAGACCCGTGACCAGGACGAGCGCGTAGATCAGCTCGAGTGACACGCGGTCGGTGTGAATGGCGGCGAGCATGCCCAGGCTGCCGAGGATCGGCACGATTTGCGAGCCGATCAGGACGGTTCGACGGTCGTACGCGTCGACCACGACGCCGCCCAGCAAGCTACTTGCCAGCGTCGCGAGAAATCCGACCAGACCCACAATGGCCAGGCTCAAGGCTGAGCCCGAGATGGCAAAGACCTGCCACAGGATCAACGCCTGCAACAGGCTGTTGCCGATGCCACCTCCGAGGCGGCTCAGGCTGTACTCACGGAACGCGGGGATTGCGAGCAGTGAGCGGATCAGACGCGCGTGCCAGACAAGACGGTGTGCATCAGTATAGATGGGCTTGTCGCGCGTCGACTCCCGCTAGCATGCGCGCGTGAGTGCACCGGAGATGGAGCGGCCGCGCGTGCCGCTGTTCGCGGACGAACGCACGATGCTCGACGCATGGCTCGATTTTCATCGCGCGACGCTGCTGATGAAGTGCGCTGGCCTGTCCGACGAGCAGCTCAAAGTACGCTCGGCGGAGCCTTCCACGCTGTCGTTGCTTGGGTTGGTACGTCATATGACCGAGGTGGAGCGAAGCTGGTTTCGCCGACGCATCGGCGGTGAGAGCAGCGACACGGCTGGCCCGCGGTACTACACGCCCCAGCGCGAAGACGACGACTTTGACGCTCTCGACAGCGCACCCGTCCAAGAGGTGTTCGACGCGTACCTTCGCGAGATCGACCTTTGCAAGCAGGCCGCGGGCCGTGTTGGCCTGGACGAGGTCAGACACGAGCGCTCAGTGCGCTGGATCTACACGCATATGGTCGAGGAGTACGCGCGCCATAACGGTCACGCGGATCTCCTCCGCGAGCGCATCGACGGCTCGAAAGGCACCTGAGTCGCTCAGTGGCCGTCGGGTTGGACGTTGCGCTGAACGGGACCAAACACCTCGAGCACGCGCTGGACCTTTTCGTCGGGCAGCGGTGCACCCTCGATGGCTCGAAGATTCGCCTCGAAGTGCTCGAGGTTGCCGGTGCCGGTGAGCACGCTGCCGACGGCCGGATGCGCCGCCGCGAATTTGTAGGCGGCGTCGGTCACGCTCGGCGCATTGGAGTCGAGCAGCCAGTCGAGCGGCGCCTCAGCCGGCAGGAGGCCCGGTTGCAGGAGCCCGTCGCGCTCCCAGCGATCGAGGTACTCGCGCATGAGATCGGGCTTCGTGAGCACGCTGCGCACGGCGCACATGACGACCACACCTATATTTGCGGACTGCGCGGCCGGCAGCACTGATAGCACGGCCGCCGGCGACATCAGGTTGAGTCCAACCATGACCGCGTCGAACTGACGATCCTGGATGGCCCGACACAGCGCGGCGTGCGCGTGGTCTTGTTGATACCGTTCGGTGACGCCGATCCAGCGGATCTTGCCCGCGGCTTGCGCGGCTTGAAGCTCGGGGAGGTAGCGATCTCTGATGCTCTCGTAGACGCCTGGCGCGACCCCGTGCAGGTAGAAGAGATCGATGCAATCGGTGCGCAGCGCCTCGAGGCTGGCCTCGAGTGACTCGGTGACCTTGTGCGCTGGATGCAGGGATCCGTCACGCGCGTGTGGCTGAAATTTCGTGCAGATGATGTAGCTGTCGCGCGGGACGCCATCGAGGGCCTGACCAAGCAGAGCTTCGCTGTCGGCGTACGACGGAGCGGTGTCGATGAAATTGACGCCAGCGTCCAGGGCGCGGCGAACGAGCGTGCGGATGTCCTTGAGTGAGGCGTCGTAGGCCTGCCCGAGACGGCTTGCGCCGCCCGAGCCGAGCCCGAGGAGAGAGACACGCAGGCCTGTGCGACCCAGGGTGCGGTAGTGCACGCAGGGATCATACGGGGCGTATCTTCGAGCTGATGCGATCGTGCGTCCTTGCCCTCGTTGGCCCCACGGGTGTGGGCAAGACGCGGCTCGCGTTCGAGCTCGCCCAGCGTATCCCGCTCGAAGTCGTATCGGCTGATTCGCGCGCCGTCTATCGGTGGATGGACATCGGCACCGCCAAACCTTCGCTCGCCGAACGCGATGAAGTGCCGCATCACCTGATCGACGTCGTCGATCCCGACGAGCCGTACACCCTGGCCATCTACCAGCGCCAGGCGCGCGCGGCGATTCAGCGCATCCAGCAGCGCGGGCGCCTCGCAGTGCTGGTTGGCGGTGCGGGCCTGTACGTCAGTGCCGTCTGCGACGGGCTCGTGCTGCCGGACGTTCCGCCAGACGAAGCGTTTCGTTCGGAGAAGTACCAGGTTGCCGAGTCGGCAGGCTACCGAGCGCTACAGGCGGAGCTGGAGTCTATCGACCCCGAAAGCGCGCGCCGCATCGACCCGAAAAACGTGCGCCGCGTGATCCGCGCCCTCGAAGTACACCACGCGACGGGACGACCATTTTCGGACTGGCAGCGGCCCGTGCCTGAGGCCGCCATTCCGTGCGTCACGCTCGGCATGCAGCTCGAACGGTCGACCCTGTACGAGCGCATTGACGAGCGCATCGAGGCGTGGATCGAGGCGGGCTTTGTCGAGGAGGTGAGGGGGCTGCTGGATCGCGGCTACGCGCCGACCTTGCCCTCGATGAGTGGCCTCGGCTATCGCGAGATCGCCCAGGTGCTCGCCGGCGACATCAGCCTCGAACGCGGGCTCGACCTGTTCAAGCAGGCACCCACCAGTACGCCAAACGCCAGATGACGTGGTTCGTCCACCGGCCCGAGATCCACTGGCTCGACGCGTCGTCCGCAACCGTCGACGATGTCATCCGCCTCGCAGGTACCTGAACACGTTGACCGCCACTGTTGCTCCGTCTCCGGCGGCCGCTGCGAGCTGCGCGACCGAGTGCTGCCGAAGGTCGCCCGCCGCGAATACGCCGGGCACGCTCGACTGGAGCCGTTCGTCCACGACCACGTGCCCCGCGCCATCCAGATCCACGACTCCTTGCACAAAAGCGGTATTCGGTTCGAGGCCGACGAACACGAACACGCCCGAGACGTCCTGCAGCCGCTGCGAGCCATCTGATTGCACCCGCACCCCCGAGACGGACTGATCGCCCTCGATCGCAAGTACCTGCGTGTTGAACTCGACCTCGACATTGCTCAAGCCGGACAGCCGCTCGACCGCGATGTGCTGCGCGCGAAAGTTCGGGCCACGATGAATGAGCAGCACGTGTCCCACTTGCTGTGCCAGGACCGCGGCCTCGTCGAGAGCAGAATCACCGCCGCCGATGACGCACACGTCTTTGCCGATGAAGAACGGCGCGTCGCACGAGGCGCAGTGGGACACGCCTCGGCCAACGAACTCGGCTTCGCCCGGAACACCGAGCGTTCGAAAAGACGAGCCCGTGGCGATGACGACGGCCGACGCCGAGTAGTCGGCGCCGTCACAGTGCACGGTGCGCTCGTCTCCGTTGACCGCGAGAGCGGACGCAGTGTGCATCGCGAACTCGGCTCCTGCAGCTTCGGCTTGCTCCTGCACCAGCGGGCCGAGATCGAAGCCCGAGATGCCCTGCGGGAACCCGGGATAGTTTTCGATCTTCTCGACGTTCAGCACCTGGCCGCCCGCCGCCATCTGTTCGAGGATCAGGGTCTTGAGTCCAAAGCGCGCCGCGTACATGCCCGCTGTCAAGCCAGCGAGACCGGCGCCCACGACCACCAGGTCGTACTCGCTCACGCGCACGTAGTGTACGGCGGACGACCGACAC
>JAFAPL010000597.1 GCA_019247135.1 Chloroflexota bacterium
GCGGCGAGACCAACGGCTACTGGCGTGTGTTCGGGGCGAACTACGGCAAGACGGTCTCGGTAGACGACTGGAGGTAGCTCGGCGCCGCTGAGCTGGCGTATCGGCTCAGCGGCGCAGCCTTGACAGCTCGAGCACGCGGGCGTAGGCTGCCTGAGAAGGTGCTAAACCGATTTAGCAGCCGCACGCCGGTGACCATTGCCCAGGTCGCCCGTGCGGCCGGGGTCTCCAAAGCCACCGTCTCGCTGGTCCTGAATGGCCAGCAAGCGCGCGGACGTATCTCCGCCGCCACTCGCGAATCCGTCAGCGAATGGGCGCTACGCCTCGGCTATGTGCCCAATCAGGCCGCCAGGAGTCTGCGCCGCAGGCGCTCGAACGCCATCACACTGCTCGTGTGGCGCCTGAGCAGCACCTACTTCACCGAGATCGCCTATGGCGTGCGCTCGGCGGCGGAGCAGGCGGGCTACGAAGTGCAGGTGGTGGACGCCGGACCCGTCGACGCTGAGGTTCGAGCGTTACGTCAACTCAGGACGGGCGCTTCCGACGGCGTCATCGTCGCCACGGGCTACCACACCACGCGTGGACCCGCCGTCCGCGCCCTGCGCGACCTGGCCCGCCAGGGCGCGCCGCTGGTCATGTTGCTCGACCACCCGCCTGATCCGCGCGTGCCTGCCATCCGCATCGACGATGAAGGCGGGGCGTATATCGCCACACGCCACCTGCTCACGCTCGGGCACCGGCGCATCGGCCACATCAGCGTCAACGGCGGCCGCCTGGACGAGGACGACGAAAGCCCACAATACGACCGTTTCGCCGGCTTTACCAAGGCGCTCGAGGAAGCTGGCGTGCGGGTCGATCGACGCGCGATCGTACAGGGTCCGGGCCTGATGGCCGGTGGCAGAGCGTCGGCATTGAAGCTGCTCGGGCGCTTTCGCTCGAGCACGACGCGGCCAACGGCGCTGTTCGTCTACAACGACCTGGCCGCGATTGGCGTGTTGCGCGCGCTGTACGAGCTGGGAATACGAGTACCTGACGACATCGCCATCGTCGGCTTCCACGGGCTCGAGCTGGGGCAATTCACCACGCCGTCCCTGACCACCATCGCGCACCCTCTTTCCGAGCTCGGCGAGATGGGCGCGCAGCGGCTCTTGCGGATGATTCAGGAGCCTGACCACGCGGCCGAGGCTGAAGAGACCGTTCTGCCTGTCGAGCTGGTCGTGCGCGAGTCGTGCGGTGGAGCGTCAGGGTGAACGGGTACATCGTGCGGCGCCTCGCCTCGATGGTTCCGGTGCTACTGATCGTATCGGTGGTCGCGTTCGCACTGCTCTACATCCTGCCCGGCGATCCAGCACTGGCCATCGTCGGCGAAAGCGGGGATCAGAAGACGTACCTTGCTCTGCGACACGACCTCGGCCTGGACCAGCCGCTGTATGCGCAGTACCTCTCGTGGCTCGGCCGCGTCCTGCAGGGCGATTTCGGCCGTTCGGTACGCACCAGTGAGCCGGTCGCAGGCATCCTGATGCAGCGCATTCCGATCAGTCTGTACGTCGGGGCGGCCGGCCTCGTGGTCGGACTGGTCATCGGGCTCTCGGTTGCGATCATCTCCGCACTCAAGCCCGGCAGTCGGATCGACTCGGTTGGCACCGTGCTAGCCATGGGCGGCGTGGCGATGCCGAGCTTTTGGCAGGCGCTGCTGCTGATGTACGTGTTCGCCGTCCTGCTGCGCTGGCTGCCGCCGAGCGGCTTCACCGCGCCGAGCGTGGACCCACTGCTCAGCGCACGCATGTTGATCATGCCTGCGATCGTGCTCGGGACGCACTCGGCCGCGGTGATCATGCGCCAGGGCCGCTCCGCGCTGCTGGAGGTGCTGGGCCAGGACTACGTGACCACGGCCCGTTCGAAAGGGCTGGGCGAGCGCATGGTCGTGGCGCGCCACGCGCTGAAGAACGCGATGATCCCGATCGTCACGGTGGTCGGCCTGCAGGTGGGCAACCTGGTCGGTGGCGCCGCGATCACGGAAACGATCTTCGCCATCCCGGGGGTTGGCCGCGCGGCCGTCGACGCGATCTTCTCCCGCGATTATCCCGTTTTGCAGGGCGCCGTACTGGTACTCACGCTTGCGGTGTTGATCGCCAATCTGCTGACCGACCTGCTGTATGCGTATCTCGATCCTCGGATCCGGTACGCGTGATGGCTGCCGATACCGCCAGTCTTGATCTGGATGCCACGCCGCGGCAGGTGCTCAGGCGGCCGCAGCACCGGTTTCTACGACGACTTCTCGAGACGCGGCTCGTCGGCACGGGCCTGACGATTTCGGCACTGCTCATCGTGTGTGCGGTCGCCGCGCCGCTGCTGGCGCCATACGACCCAAACGAGCAGGACTACGCGGCAATCACGGACGCGCCCTCGGCCGCGCACGTACTCGGCACGGACGATCTCGGCCGCGACGTGTTGTCGCGCATCATCTACGGTTCGCGAGTCTCGCTCGAGGTTGGGCTCATCGCGGTTGGGATCGCGATCCTCGTGGGCGTGACGCTCGGCCTGATCTCAGGCTACGCGGGTGGGGCGCTCGACGACGTCGTCATGCGCCTGGTGGACGCCATTCAGGCGTTTCCAGGGCTGATCCTGGCGTTGGCAATCACAGCAGCGCTGGGCCCGAACATCGCCAACGCAATGCTCGCGATTGGTTTCGTGGCGACACCTGGCATCGCGCGCCTCACGCGCGGCCAGACGCTGTCGGTACGCGAGCGAGAGTTCGTGCTCGCCGCGCGAGTCTGCGGCGCATCGCCGGCCGGCATCGTCGGCAAGCACATCTGGCCGAATGTGACGGCGCCAATCATCGTGCAGGCCACGCTGCTGATGGGCACGGCGATTGTGACGGAGGCGTCGCTGTCGTTTCTTGGTGTGGGCGTTCAGCCGCCGACACCCAGTTGGGGCGCGATGCTGCGCACCGGCTCGCAGTATCTGGAAGTCGCACCGTGGATCGCTATCGCGCCTGGCGTCGCGATCTTCGTAACGGTGCTCGCGTTCAACTTTGTAGGTGATGGCCTGCGACGGGCGCTCGACCCGCGCTTGGCCAACCGTTGAGGCAGGAGGGAGCGTTCAAGAAAATGTCGTCGCGTCGTAGTTTTCTGCGTTTATCGGCTCTGGGTGCTATTGGCCTGCTCGCGGCCTGTCGGCCCGCTCCCAGCGCGCCGGCGGCCAGTGGTGCTCCGCCCGCCACGGTCGCCCCGGTGGTTCCCAACCAGGCGACCGCGGCACCGGTCACTACCTCGGCGCCCGCCGCCCAGGCGACCCCGACCGCCGCGACCGGAGGTACGCCGAAGCGCGGCGGTCAGCTCACCATCTTGCAGACCAACGACTTTGTCTCGATGGACCCCATCTATGCGAGTGGCCCAACCGCCGCCGCCTGCTACGACTGGCTGGTCGCGTGGCGGCCAGGCGCCGATGGGCAGTACGCCGTCCAACCGCAGCTGGCCAAGGCCTGGGAAGCTTCCGACACGAAGATCGTCTTCCACCTGCGCGACGACGTGAAGTTCCACGA
>JAFAPL010000600.1 GCA_019247135.1 Chloroflexota bacterium
CATTTACGATTTGGAAGTCGACACCTCCAGGCTCAGCCCCGCGGAGTGTGCCAACGCCATTCGCCAGCGACAACTGAATGGCCTGCCGCCGTCGGCGTTCCACCGCCTGGCCTCTCTTCGTCGGGTGACATCCGTGGTCGCATATGACCGGCTTAATGAGCAGTGGGTCGCGGCGTTGCGTCGGCTCAGCCCGCGCAGATGATTAGCACATGGGAACGCGGTATGGAGCCCAAACCTGAGCTTTACAGTAGCCAGTACGCAGAGTGGTTCAAGGATCCTGACGTGATCGCCGCTTATCCGTCTCGGCCAGCATACGCGCGTGCTGCCATGGAGTTTCTGGGCGAGCTTGCAACCGACCATCCGCGGCGGGTCCTCGACATCGGCTGTGGGACCGGTGACATCGCACGGCTACTGGCGCCGCTCGTCGATCAGGTGGATGCTGTCGATTCTCAGCCGGAATGATCAGGGCTGGCCGAGAGCTTCCTGGCGGAGGCGCTCCAACTATCCACTGGATGATAAGAAGCGTCAAAGACGTGCCGCTGGAGCCGCCGTATGCGTTGGTAACGGCTGGGGAGAGCCTGCACTGGATGGCCTGGGACATCGTGTTTCCTCGCCTGGCTGAAGTGTTATCGCCGAACTGGAGGTAATGGTCGGCGCCGGGCCGTTCTTTCGCCCGGGCAACAGGTCGAGAGGCAGGCCGGGGACGATCGCCTGCAAGGGCTCCTGCGAACTCGCGGTTAGCGGCTGGCCGCCCGCTGACGGCGTTGTAGATCTCGTGGCGGAGAGTCTGCGCGGTCATGACAAGCGCGATCGCACGTCCGGCGTCGGGTACATCAGACGCCGATGCGGCTGGCGACGGCGAACCTGCGGATTCCCCAGGTGCGGGCAGCGTCCAGCGCGTTGAGCAGGCCGGTCATGTCCCTTCGAAAGAAGCACACCGGTTGCTGGTCGGGACTGCTTCCGGCAAGGTGCACGATGTCCTTGACGGTGTAACGACCGCCGAGCGCCAAAAGTGCGCCCCGATCCGTGACGTCGAGGGGCTCGACGGTGTCCGCCCGAGGAGGAACGACGGGACCTCGGCCCGGTGATGCGCGGTGACGACGACCTCCTGTCCGAGTCGAGAAGCGCGCGCTGTATGGGCGCCGATCATGCCCAGGCCGCCGGTAACGAGGATCATCGGACCACCTCGTCGCGCAGGTGGGCCACGTCTACCGACCTACTTCCTGCAGCACCCATAGGTTGCCGTCCGCATCGCTGAACTCGGCAAACGACATATAGCGGCTGTGTGCGGGGTCCACACCTGGTTTCCACTGGCCGTCTTCGATGTGGCGGATCTCGCCGACCTGTACTCCGCGGGAGACGAGCTCGCCGCGGGCGGCAACTATGTCTTCGACCACCAGGTGCAGTCCGCGCTGCGACCCGGGCGCGGCAGTTACCAGCGGTCTCGTGCCCATGCTCAGTCCACTGCCGAAGCCAATCGAGCACGCGGAGCCTGGTGGCGTGACCTGCACGATACGACCGCCCTCGTTGGCTCTCCCATCAACCTCCAGCTTGAAGCCGAGCTTCTCGGTGTAAAAGACTTTTGCGCGATCTACATCGGAAACTGGAATAATGACCAGTTCTAGTTTGAAGTCCACGCGTTTTCCTTACTTCCAGCTGGCATCTGCTGCTGCTTGCTCCTGATGAGTTTCTCAACTGGAGACGGCAGCCGCGTCTCAAAGTCCAGCAGTTTCGCCCAGTGTGGCTCAATGGTGATTCGCACCATCTGCTGATACAACTCACGAACCTGCGCTTCGAAGGCGGGCATCCCCGCGTCACCAACCGATTTGCGCGACGCTTGAAGATATTCCGGTGGCACGCCGTCGACGGTTTCGAGCGAGGCCGTGCCGCGAGCGAGCAGCGCGTGCGGCGGAAACGTTTCGGTATCAATGGTGAGCGCCACGCGCGGATTAGCGGCGAGCGCGTCCACTTTTGCGGAGCCAGGGACAGTGCAGATGACAAACTGCGCACCGTTCCAGTGGAATCCGAGCGGGACCACACGCGGGGAACCGTCGGTGCTGGTATATGCAAGGCGAACCGGGATCCTGGACTGCATCAACTCCTGCGCAAGTGGATCGTCCAACACCTGCATGACCTCGTTGCGGTGCATGTTCATCCTCCTCATGGTGAATTTCGGTTCAGATGGATTGCGGAAATGTGAACAGTTGGTGAGGGTCATAGTTCTTCTTTACGGATGCCAGGCGCCGAAGGTTAGGCCCGTGGTACGCGGCGCCCGAATCCTCCAGGAGAAGGTCCAGGAAGTTCGGGTAAACGCGACCCGACCCACCCGTCGGCGTGCGCGATCTGCCAGGACCGCTCCTCCCAGTCGCCGGGCTCCGAGGAGCAGTGCTCCAGCATGAGAAGCTCACGCCGCTGAACAAGTGCCGTCGGCGTCTCCGGGATCGCGCTAGCGAGAGCTGTGAAGGTAAATTGTCGGCGTCCTGTTCCTTCGATGTGGAGAAGCGTTGAGAGCAATTCCTTGATCCTCGCCGGCCGCATCGGTCGTGCGAAGAACTCCGATCGGATGCGAACACCGGACACAACCCCCTCGCGCCCGTCGAGATACTCGAACGAGTTCTTCAGGTGGGAGTAGGGGACGCCGCCGCAGACGTCGACGACGGGACTCTCTCCGATGACGCCACAGAAGTCCATCAGCAGCCTGCGCGTGGGCGCCTCGTCGCGCAGGGAAGCACCGAAGAGAACGGCCTCCAGCAACTGGCCAGATTGAGCAACAACAGTGAGGTTGGCGGTGAGGTCATCTGGAGGCTGGGGCGCCCAGTGCTGCCGCGCCGCCACGATCGTCTCGACTGCCGCGCCAGACCAGCGCAACAGCGTGTGGTCATGGCTGGGGAATGGTGTCAAAGATGAGCGAGGTGACCACGCCAACTTGGCCGCCTGCTGCACCGCGCAGCGCCCAGAAGAGCTCCGGCTTCCGCTCGGCGTCGCAGCTAACAATTCGGCTGTCAGCAAGCACCACCTCAGCGCCGACGAGCCGATCGCAGGTCAGGTCATATTGGCATCCAAGCAAGCGGATCCCACCGCCGAGTGCCAGACCAGCAATGCCCACACCCCTGCGCAGCCGGCCGGTAGGCGTTCGTCCGCAGATGTTCAGTGAGCTGTACGCCTGGGCCAAGCAGGCGCCGCCTCCGATGATCGCGCATCCGTCGTCTGCCATGTGGATGCGGTTCAGGGCGGTGAGGTCGAGGAGGATGCCAACCGTTGACGAGCGGCCTGCGAAACAGTGGCCTCCTCCGCGTGGGACGATCGAGATCCCGTTGTCGCACGCGTAGCGGATCCCGCGTGCAACATCTGCAGCGGAGCCACAGCGGATTGCGAGCTGCGGGGCGGGTGTCACGGTAGGTCGAGTTGGCCGGAGATCGAACAGCTTCGTAGCCGAGAGACTCAGGGGTGAAGATCTCGCCATCGAGTTTCTCGCGTAGCCCGGCCAGAAGCGTCACAACTCAGAGCGTAGGCAGGTCGACTCCGCGCCGGCTTGAATGAATCGTGCATCTTCAACAGCCCGGGCGGCGTTCCCTCCGCGCGTTGCGTAGAAACGACGTGTATGACGCGGCGTGGTCATGGCCGCACCCGCAGCGATGGACGCTGCCTCCTGGCAGTTCGCTCGGACTGAGCCCCGTCAGGCGCACACACTCGCGGCTGAGATGAGCCTGATCCGCATAGCCCGCGTCGAAAGCAAGCCCGGCGAGTCCGTGCGCGCTGTTGTGCGCTGGGGCCGTTGGAGCGGCCTGAGCCAGCGCCAGGAATCCCTGGAACCGCAAGGTTCGCTGCAGGGCCTTCGGGCTAACGCCTACCAGGTCGATGCACCGTCGCCTGAGCTGGCTCGTGGAGATGCCCAGATCCTGTGCGAGTACGCCGATCTCAACCGGGTGCCACGGCATCAAGCGTCGGACCGCCTCCCGCAGCAGAGGATCGGGATGACCCGCAGGTCCAAGAGTGCGCAGAAGATGACGCTGAATGAGGTACAACTCAGCGTCGGGTGCGGCCGCGCTGGCCACTGCCGCGCCGAGTCGCCCGGCGGCGTCGCCCCATAACAACTCAAGGTCCACGCGCTCATCGACGAGTTCATGCAGCGGCATCGGCAATGGCGGCGCCATCCCCGGATGGAACCGCACCCCGAAGAGCGTCGTATTCGGTGGAATGACCTCGATGCTGGGACCTGTCAGTGGCCCCAGAAGCTGTGGGGCCGCACCGATCGGGAAGTGGAGCTCGATACCTCCCGTGGGCAGGTGGCGCTGGACGTACGGCGTCGCGCGGGTGCGCTGAATCCATACACTGCGCACCGCACCGACTAACTCAGGGGTCGGTGCGCGCTCGACGTAGGATGCTGCGTCCAGACTGTCGTCGGGCTCCATGTTCGACATCTTCTGGCGATCGTGATCCCAGAGTCAATCCGCGCTGTCGCGCTGGGTCGTTCCAGAGCGACGTGAACCGCTCCACGCGTGTTCAGACAACCGCGCGTACCCAAGGGAGTTGGCGCAGGAAAGCCGTAAGAGCAAAGCTGGCCAGAACTGCGGCAACTGTCACCAGCGCGAATTTCAGCAGTGCGGGTGCAATAACACCGAGCATCAGGAGCTGCAAAGCGAGCACGACAAACAGGTGGATGATGTACACACCGTACGTATTCGGTGCCGCTAGAGAGTGGGACAAAGTGTGGGAGGCTATGCAGCCCGTTCGGTGTCGTTTGACGGTGAACGAGCGCCGAACGCTGGGTACCATCGCTGAAAGTCGGCCGCCAATTCGTCGTTCAGGACGTGCGTGCGGACCTGCATGAGCAGATGGGCGCCGCGCGGTGTCCAGCGCATCTGTTGCTTCTTGACCATGCGCTTGCTCACCACCTGATTGACGGCCGACTCCACAAACGCGCTGGAGATCGCCTCGCCGGCTCGAAAGCGCTCGCCGTAGTTCGGGATCGGGCTCATGTTGGCCCGAATGTAGCCACCGAACTCGGTGACGGCCTGGCTCAGCTTGCGCTGTTTAGAACTGTCGGCGTCCAGTTGCACATCCGTCATCGTTCGCAGCGCGAGGAAGACGTTGCCGTGCCACAGGTACCATTTGAGTCCCTCCAGTTCTTCGGCCAGTTCAGTGGTCAGGTTGGGATTGTCCAGTGAGCGGACGCTCTTGGCCATCTGGTTCAGCACCGTCAGGCGCATCGTGATGTGGAACCAATCAAGCCAATGTTCGGAGTGTAGGTTCAGATAGAGCGGCAAATCTCGCACGTCGTCGCCGCCGTCGGTCAGAAACGTCACCTGCTGGTTCGGCTGCATCCCCTGCGAGCGAAGGACCTCGAACACACGGCGTTTCGGTTTGGTGTCGTACGTCTGGACAAATCCGAAGCACTTGGCTGGACCGTCAGTGGGTATACTCTTGCCGGCGATCACCTCGAACCAGGCGTCCCGTCGGGAGCGCTGCTGGCTCGAGTGCACATAGCCGCCATCCAGGCCAACGGTGAGCGGTAAGTCTGGCCGTGGCAGCTCGCCCCATTGGGCTTGGCAGCCCTCGATGAACATCGGCTGTTCGGGCCCGAGATCGTCCTCGAGTCGCTCGGCTGAGGCCTGCGCGTGTCGCCTCACGGACGTGGCGTGGAGCTGACGTCCCAGTGGGAGCGTCTCGGCCAGCAGGCTGGCGCTCTCGCCGTAGGAGATCAAACTGGAGAACTTGGTCTCGAGATACAGCAGCTCCGGAGTGGTGCGTTCGGGCAACGCCGCGGGCAGCGGACTGAAGGTACGCGTCTGCTGAGGCCGGCAGGGGCAATGCCACCACCGTGGACTGAGTAGATGCAACATGCCGAACAGCGTGCGCAGCACAATCTTGGTGGCGTCCTTGTGGTGCCGTGGCTGCCGACACGCGGGACGCGCTACCTGTTCGTCCAGGTAGCTGCGCACCTGCTCGGTAACGACCACCTCTTGAACCTTGTGCAGCAGGTCCTTGGCTTCGGCCAGGTGGAGTCCGAGCGTCTCAACGCGCAGGTCGTCCCGTCGATGTGGGCCACGTCGTGCACAGCCGGCGGTTGGTCGTCATCGGCTTCAACAATGATCTGCACCCGCACTCTCATGCGGTCCGCCCGGCACAGCCCGTCGCCAGCTCAGCCAGGTGTCGGTTGACCGAGGGGCGGTCGAACCGGTCGATTTCCAGCCAGCGTTGGAGTTCCCGTACCTCGTCGTAGTGATCGTCAACGAACCCGTCGTAGCCCTTCACGAGACGGCGCTCGGCCAGGGCGGACAACCGCTCGGCGATGGTCACCAGCGAGTAGCGCTCGCGCAGCTCAAGGAAGGCCAACGGACCGCCGCAGTCCTCCGGCGGAACTCGGCGCCGGCCACCCACACAGCGTGGATAGATGCGCCCCGCTTCGAGCGGCAAGATCTGCTCGACACGCATGTCGTGCTGCCAGCCGTCGGTGAAATCGTACTCATAGAGGAAGCGCTCACCCGTACGCATCCCGAGAGCAGCGAGGTGCACATGGCGTCGGTCGACGAGACTCTCGGCGCCGTGCTCACGTCCGTGAATGACGAAGCGATGCAGATGTTCGTCGCTCCAGCCGAAGGCGACTTGCAGCGTTCGGTGCAATTCAGCAATGGTGCTGTCGCCGCGGACGAGCAGCCGGCGCCAGATCAGCGGGCTGATGCCGCGCAGGGCGACGCGCAGTTGGTACACGATGGGGTGGGCGGCTGTGATCGTTTCGGGCACGCCGCCATCGTGCGCCTCACCATCCCTTCATCACCTCCCACGCTTTGTCCCGCTCTCCTAGATGAAGCGATCGATCCTGACGACGCTGAGCGACGACTGCGCGAGCTGGTGGCCGAACTGGAGCGTCCGTATCCGAGCGCGGCCGCGTGCCTGGCCGAGGATCTGCCGGCGCTGTGCATCCATTTGAAGTACCTTCCACGCTTGCTGAAGCGATTCAGGTCCTGGAATCTATTGGAGCGTTCGCTTGAGGAAGTCAAGCGACGGACGAAAGTGATCGGACGTTTCCCTGGAGAGACGAGTTGCCTGAGCATGTGCTGGGCGGTGTTGGATCTGTTCCTGGCAGGCGCCAGAGGACTGGGCTTGAGTGACCTGGAGTACAAGCAGGTCGGCTCACTGAAGATCGCTCACGCACACCGTGAGCAAAGCGTCAATATGGTCGCGTAAGATGAGTTGGCCGAGGGAGCAACGCTACCACTTTTACATCAGTTCCGGGACGCCATCAAGGTCCGCTCGAAAGCGCGTCAACTCGCGCAATGCGACCAGTGTCGGGTTCAACGCGGGTTGCGGCCGCGGCGCGCGCACCGCCAGGAAACGGGGCGAGCGCCTGAGCATCCAGTCGATCGGTCTTGGCGCGCTTGCCCTGAGAGCGCCGAAACTGAGCCGCCTGGAGCGGATTCAACAGAGCGACTCGGTAGCCGTACCCGACCAGGTACTCGACCAATGTACGGTGGTAGTGGCCGGTAGCTTCCAAGCCGATCACGATCTCGTCCGGCATCGGCCCCAGACGTTCCAGAAACCGGCGGAACTGGTCGAAGCCACCTCGATCCACGCTAAAGCCCAGCTGGCCCACGATCCGCTGCGCATCTGGGTCGTACCCGGCTGCCTGGTGACGGCCCTTGCCAGTGTCAACACCCACGGTGATGTGCACTGCGCTGCCAATCTCCAGATCACTTGGTGGACAAGGGCTGGACCGTTCCCGCCCCGCCGC
>JAFAPL010000604.1 GCA_019247135.1 Chloroflexota bacterium
AGATAATTGCGGTCGGCAGCCGCGACACTGCGCGGGCGCGCGAGTTCGCGGCGAAGTTCGGGATCGCTCGCGCCCACGGCTCGTACGAGGCGCTACTCGCGGATCCTGACGTGGATATCGTTTACATCGGCTTGCCCAACAGCTTGCACCGTGAATGGACGATCGCGGCGGCGAAGGCCGGAAAACATGTCCTGTGCGAGAAACCGCTGGCGCGGTCAGCGGCGGACGCGCAGGCGATGGCGCACGCCTGTCGGGACGCCGGCGTGCTGCTCATGGAGGCTTTCATGTGGCGGCACCACGCGCAACAGGCGCGCCTGCGCGAGATCCTGGATTCCGGCGCCATCGGCGAGCCGCGGATCGTGTCGGCAGCTTTCGCGTATCCGATCGACACGTCGAAGGCGAACGTGCGGCTGCAGGCGGATCTCGAAGGCGGTGCGCTGATGGACGTCGGCTGCTACGCGGTCAACGCGGCCAGATTCGTGTTCGGCGCCGAGCCCGTCAAAGTGAGCGGCGAGCAAGTCGTCGAAGGGACGTTTGGCGTCGATATGGCGTTCGGCGGGACGCTGGTGTTCCCCGGCGGGCGGCTCGCTGTTGTCGAGACGAGTTTCGTGGAGGCGTCGCAGCAGCGGCTGGAGATCGGCTGCTCGGATGGGCGCGTAGTCGTACAAGCGCCGTTTCGGCCAGATACCGCGCCAGGGCGAATCGAGATTGTGCGCGGCGATCAAGCGAAGGTCGAAGAGATTCCCGCGGAAAACCAGTACGCGCGCCAGATCGAACACTTTCAGCGCAGCGTCACGGCTGGACGTTTGCTTGCGCCGGCGGAGGATGGAGTCGCGCAGGCGCGCGTTATTGAGGCGCTGTACGCGGCCGCGGAACGCGCACACGAATAAAGGCCGGCACTGACGCTACGGAAGCTCGAAAAACGACAACAGCGCCCAGAGCGTCGCAACCAGGCCCAGCAGGGGAATCAGGTCGCGACCGATCGAGGTGTGCTCGCGCGCGTCCGGGTTGTGCGCGGGATCAGGAGCGGGTTGCCTGCGGGCCTCGTACAGGAGCACGGACACGAGACCGAAGCCGAACAGGGCTTCGAAGCGATCCATGTTGCGCCGGGAGTCGAGCATTTTTACCGCAGCAAACGGGTCTCCGCCGGTGCTTACTCCACCAGTCGAACCGCTGGACCCGTTGACCGCGGCGAGGAATTTCGATGGATTCGCGATCAGACCGGGCAGCAGACGGGTGAGAAATGGCGTGTGAACAGTCTGCGCCTGGTTTTCCACCTCGTCCATGTCGGCATTGGTTCGAACGATACCAATCAGGCCCACCGCTAGCAGGAGGATGCCCAGCGCGAGCAGGACCGTCTGCGAGCTCCAGACCTGCCGTGCAGGCCGAGGTGGTCTCCAGATGCCCGCGCTCACCGTCGACTTCGACAAAACGCTCAGGTTGGCGCGGGTCCGTCGATCGGCACGTGGCGACGCGACGCGGGGCCGGCCTTGGGCAGACGCAACTCCAGGATGCCGTCCTCGTAGCGCGCTGTCACCTGATCGCTTTCGACCTCTTGTGGCAGCACCATGCTACGTTCCCAGTGACCGGTGTCGTACTCCTGGAGGACGACCTGTCCGTTGCCGCTGCCGTTCGTACTCACACGGCCGTTGCCAACGCTGGCTCCTCGGCGCTCGCCGCGGATGCAAAGCGTATGCCCCTCAATTGACACGTCGACGTCTTCCTGCCTGATGCCAGGTAGCGCCGCACGAACGAGATACACGTCGCCATAGTCGTGGACATTGAGCGGCACGCCTGGCGCATGCGGCTGCGGGTGTTCGCCGTTCCCGTTGGTCGCGGCGACCACCGCGTCGGCAAGTTGTGGAGCGGCGACCGGCTCCGGCGTCTCCCACGGCTTGCGCTGGCGGCCGAATAGCTTGTTCTGGAGATCGTCCATCACGGTGTAGAGGGCTGGCACGATGACGAGCGTCAGCACGGTCGAGGACAGCAGCGCGCCGATAACGACGATGGCCATCGGAGCCCGAGTTTCAGCACCTGGCTCGAGCTTCAACGCGAGCGCCAACATGCCGAAGATCATCGTTGCCGACGTCATGAGGATCGGCCGCAACCGGACGCGCACCGCCTCTTGTAGTGCCTCCATACGGCCGACGCCGCGTTCACGCAGCGTGTTGGCGTAGTCGACGAGCAGGATGCCGCTCTTCGCGACGAGACCCTCGCCCATGATCATGCCGATGATCGAGAAGATATTGATCGTATTCCCTGTGAGCCACAGCAACAGCAGCGCGCCGATCATGCCCAGCGGAACGGTGAGCATACGCACGAGTGGGAACAGCCACGACTCGTACAGGGCGACGAGCAGCATGTACTCCAGGATCACTGACAGGACGAGCGCGGCGCCCAGCGCCGTGATTGCCTGGTTGAAGATCTGCACCTGGCCACGCAGCGCGAACCCGTAGCCTGCCGGCATGGCCATGTTTTTCAAGGTGCTGCTGATGTCGTTGGCGACGTCCGCCAGCGGGCGACCCACCGGAGTGGCGGTCATCGAAACCGTGACTTCGCGATTGACGCGCTGAATGCTGACTGGCCCGGTGCCATTGGTAATGGTCGCGATCTGCCCCAGCGTGACGACGTTGGTTGTGCCGGACTCCGTGCCGACCGGGATCGCGCTCAACGTGCTGGTGTTGTAGCGCGCAGTATTCGGAGCCATCAGCGTGATGTCTTCTTGCTGCGTTCCGGGCGGCTGGAACTCGGTCACCGTAGTGCCGCCGATGGCCGCGGACAGCGCCTGGTCGACAGTCTGGTTGGTGATCCCGAGCGCAGCCATTCGTTGCGTGTCGAGCTTGATGTCGAGCTCGGGCAGCGTAGCGAGGTTGCTGCTGCGGACATCCTGAACGCCTGGAATTTGCTGCAGGTTCGTCTGGACATCACTTGCGATCTGATTGACGGTGTTCAGGTCCGGGCCACTGAGCTGCACGTTGATGCTGCCGCCGCCACCACCGCCACCGCCCGGCAGCGGGCTGGAGACGCCGCCACTGAAGTTCGCACCTGGAATGTTGCGCGCCTGGGCACGCAGCGCGTTGATGAGATCGAAGACGCTCCGCTTGCGCTGGTTCTTGTCGACGGTCTGAACCTGGATGTTGACGCTACTCGAACCGCCGCGGAAGCCTCCCCCGGAGCCACCTGGCACAGAGGCGGTGGTGAAGTAGTACTCCACCTCCGGCATCTGCTTGATGTAGTTCTCCATCTCGAGTGCCGCCTGGTTGGTGGGATCGAGCGCGGTGCCAGGCGGCAACTGGAGATTGACTTCGAAGGTGTTGTCGTCTTCCGCGGGCGCATATTCCATTCCGAGCAGCTTCAAGGGAATCAGCGCCGCCGAGGCGACCACCATGGCGGCACCAATCAACAAGACGAGCCAGCGCATGCGCAGGGTCCAGGGGACAGTGGCGGCGAAGAAGTCGCCGACTCTGGCGAACCCGCGGTCCCACGCGTTGCCGAGCGCCTTGAGACGTGTGAAACGGCCCGGGCCCTCGGTGTGCCGCAGCCAGCGCGAGGCGAGCATTGGTGTCAGCGTGAACGACATCAACATGGAGAAGATCGTCGCCGCCACCACGGTCAAGCCGTACTGGCGGAATAGCTGACCGATTGAGCCCGACATGAACGCGATCGGCGTGTACACGACGACGTCGGCCATCGTGATAGCCAGCGCTGCCATGCCGATCTCACTGCGGCCGTTGAGGGCGGCCGCCCACGGGCTCTCACCCAACTGCAGGTGGCGGTGAATGTTTTCCAGGACTACGATCGAGTCGTCGACGAGGATCCCGATCATCAGCGCCAGCGCCATCATGCTCATGGTGTTGAGCGTGAAGTGCAGCAGGTACATCACCAGGAAAGTGCTGATGAGACTGGTCGGAATCGCGCACAACACGATCGCGGTGTGCTTCCAGTCGTGCAGGAACACGAGAATGACGACCGCGACCAGGATGACCGCGATGGCCAGGTCGCGCTGAATCGAGTCGAGGGAGGCGCGTGTGAAGAGTGATTGGTCCTCCACCACGGTCGTCGTGGTGCCTTGCGGGAGGAGCGGCTGCAGCTTCTTGAGCTCCGCCTGTACGGCATCGGACACCTGAACAGTGTTGGCGTCCGAGTTAGCCGTGATGCTCAGACCGACGGCATCCTGCCCGTTCAGTCGTTGCAAGCTGTACTGGGTCTTCGTGGTGTCCTGGACCGTCGCGACGTCGCCGACCGTGATCGGGGCGCCTGTCGTGGACGTGGTAATGACGACGTGCTGAATGTCCTGGATCGACTGAAACAACCCCTGCGGAACGATATTGACGTTCTGGCCGCCGACCGGAATTGCGCCCGACGGAATGCTCACGTTCGCGCCCGTCAGCGCGGTCGAGATCTGCTGGGTCGTGATCCCGTACGCCGCGAGCTTGGCGTAATCGATCTGGATCTGAATCTCGCGCTGCAGACCACCCGAAATGTTGACCTGACCAACACCTGGCACGGCCGCGAGCGCGGGTTGAATCTGGTTATTCGCGATGTCGTACAGCTGGTCGAGCGGCGCGCCCGTGAACGCCAGGTTCAGGATCGGCGAGGCGTTCGGGTCGAACTTGCGGACGACCGGCGTCGTCGCTCCGGTTGGGAGCTGGCGTGCGACCGGGCCCATCGCCTCCTGGATGTCGATGTCCGCCTGGTTCGGGTCGTAACCGTCGACGAGCTGGACGGTGACGTTCGCCGAGCCTTCGTTGGAGGTGGATGTGATGGTGTCGACGCCAGAGATGCCCGAAATGGCATTTTCCAACGGCTCTGCAATCAATCGCTCGACGTTTTCAGCGGACGCGTTCGGGTAACCGACTGAGACGGACACGACGCCGATCTGGACGGGTGGTAGACGGTCGACCTGAAGGTACGTATAGGCGACGCCGCCCATGAGGACGAGCGCCAGGATGCCCATCAGGACGGTGAGCGGCCGGCGGATCGCGAGTCTGGTCAGCCCCATTACATAACAGGATGGGGTCGGGCTATTAAGCCCAGGCTAACGCGCCGCAATGGACCCTTAAAAGAAGCCTTAAGCATCTTCACGATCGCGTGGCGCAAGGTGCGCGCCAGCGCTCGGCGCAGGCTTCGGCCTCCTGTTCCAGGGGGTTATGGGCGTAGCCGCGAGTGAGGTGTAAGAAGAGGTAAATCGGCAGAAACCAGGGCCCGAGGGATTCGTATTGGCGCGTGTGGTGGCTCTCGTGCACCAGTAGACGCGGGGTTAGCGGGACTG
>JAFAPL010000663.1 GCA_019247135.1 Chloroflexota bacterium
CTGGAATGATGAAAAACAGCCCGGGGCCGCGCGCACCCATCAGGCGACCCAGTCGAAAGATGACCCCGCGTTCGTACTCTTGAACGATCTTGATGGCCACGCTGGCGAGCATGAACAGCAGCGCCAGCACGATGACAACCGCAACTATCTCCTGCATGGGTTGGCTCCCCCGTTTCTTTTCAGGCCGGAGCGTACCGCTACTTCGGACGCTCGCAACCCGCGCGCTGCAGGCCTTACGGGCGCTGTCGGCAGCCGAAGGCCCATCATGCGGGGGGGTCGCCGCGGGAAGGAACGACCGAAGGGAGTGACTGGCGGCGGGGGGCTGCAAGCTCCCCCGACCCGGACCTGTCAAACCCTAGTACCGATATTTCAGGCGGTACAGGAGGACACTCTGCACGATGCCGAGCGCGGCGAGGTTGGTGAGCAGCGACGTGCGACCGTAGCTGATGAACGGCAGCGGGATACCTGTCACGGGCAACAGCGTCAGATTGGCACCCAGGTTTGCCACGGCCGCGAACAGGATCATCGCGCCCACGCCGAAGGCGAGCAGGCGGCCGAACTCGTCGCGCGACATGTCGGCCGCACGCGTCACGCGAAAGAGCAGCATCACGAAGAGGCAGAACAGGACGCCCGCGCCAATGAAGCCGAGCTCCTCCGCCGCCGCCGAGAAGATGAAGTCCGATTGTGTGATTCTCAGAAAACCATAGTGCCCCTGGATGCCTTCCAGGTAGCCGCGCCCGAAGAGCCCACCCGAGCCGATGCTGATCCGCGCCTGCAGGATGTTGTAGCCGTCGTCGAACGCCGCATGCTCGAGATCGAAGATCGTGCCGACGAACGTGGTCAAGCGCTGGCGCATGTAGTCCTTCATGCCGAGCCATAGCAGGGGCGAAACCGCCAGAGCCGACGCGAACAGCAGTAGCGCATGGCGCCATCGCACGCCTGCCACGAGCACCATCGCGGCCCAGATCGTCAAAAACGCCAGTGACGTACCGAGATCAGGTTCGACGAATACGAGCGCCACCGGCACCGCAACCAGCGCGAGCGACGAAGCGAGGCGTTTGAAGCTCAACGGGCCAGCCGGCTTATCGCCGAGCACGCGGGCCAGCATGATGAGCACGGCGAGCTTGGCGACCTCGGACACCTGCAGATCGAACACGCCCAGGTAGATCCAGCGCTTCGAGCCGTAGTCGTTGTCCGCACCGCCGCGGCCGATCACCAGAACCAGGATCAACAGCCCCACGGCGAAGCCATAGAGATGGAATGCGTACGGCCGATACAGGCGGTAGTCGATCACGCTGATGACGACCAGCAGGGCGAAACCCGCGCCTGCCGACAGGCCCTGGCGCACCGCATAGCTGCTCGGCGGCAGGAGTCCCGTGCAGGCCGAGCCGCACGTCGCCGAGTGGATCATCGCGACGCCGGCGACCACGAGGCCAAACACGCATGCGACGATTGCGAAGTCGAATTGTTGCCAGCGGCTTTCGCGCATTTACGACACGTGGGACAGGAGACGTGAGTCGTGAGTCATGCGTTCGGGGGCGCGGTCATAGTAGCCGGATCGTTTGTAGTCGATGGCAGCTCAGGTCTGGCGCCTGACGGGTCAGAGCCGCAGTTGAGTCCAGCCCGCCAACATGCGCAGGAGGCGCCGACAGAACAGAAACGTGGGCACCAGCAGGACGGCATTGAGAACGGCCGCCGGGAAAGCAGCCGCGTACGTATCGAGAATCGGCGGCAAGCTGAGCCCCATCGCCTGCAGGAGCAGGAAGTACAGCGTGTGGTAGGCGAGCGTCGCCAGGGCGGCGGTAGCGAGGAAGTACGGCAAGTTGCCGCGATAGACGTTCACCTCCGGCAACCGGGTGCAGTAACCCACCAGGCCAAGCAGTGCGGCATTGATACCGAACGGGGTGTAACTGACCGAGTCGAGCAGGGCGCCTCCGAGAAAGCCGACGAACGCGCCTTCGTTGCTGCCGCGCAGCATCGCCCACACAAGGACGACGACCAGAACGAAATCTGGTCGGCCGTGCACGAGCGGCAACGTCGGTCCAATCAGCGATTGCAGCAAGGCGCCCAGGGCCAACAACAGCCCGGCTAGAGCAAAGCGCACTTCTGACGCGCAGTGTACCGGTCGCGCGAGCGCGTCAAGACGCCGCTCGAGTGCATAACCGCCGCGCGGTCTCGACTCGGACTACTGGCCCGTGTCAGCCAGCACGTACAGCCGCTCGAGCTTGTCAAGCTCCACGGCCGGGTCGATCACTGCCGCCTGGAACGGATCCGCGTCCTTTCGCTCGACTCGTGCAACTTTGCCGACCACCAGGCCCTCGGGATACATGCCGCCCAATCCGGATGTGAGCACCACGTCGCCAGGCTGTACCACCTCGGTCTGCGGGATGTACGAGATCACGATCGAGTTGTCCTGCGACGATCCACGCAAGACGCCCGTGGTGCGGGACTCGGTTTGCAGGCGCACCGACACCGAGCTGTTCAGGTCGCTGATCAGCCGCACTTTCGAGGAGGTTGGATTGACCGTCTCGACGTAGCCAACCAACCCTGCATGCGTGATAACCACCGAGTCCTTTTTGATCCCCACGTCCTGGCCGTGATCGATCGTGATCGCCTGGACGTACTGTGTGTCGTCTCGCGCTATCACGGAGACCGGCAGCAGTGCGCCTGGTCCGGTGCGCTCCTTCATGCTCAGCAAGTTGCGCAGGTCGGCGTTTTCGACTTCCAGCTCATGCATTTGCACCAGCTGTGACTGCAGTTGCGCGACCTCATCGCGGTACTCGGCGTTTTGATCCGCCAGCACACGCACGCGCCGCACCGTGTCGACCACGTGCGTCGCCTGGTCCACCGTGTCCGAGACGCCCAGCTGGATCGGCGCGAGCACAGTCGAGCCGACCTTCTCGAGTCCACGCCACGGTCCGGGTACCAGGAAGACCACGGCTACGGCGCCCACGACCAGGGTGCTCACCCAGCGTGGGAGTCGCCGGCGGGGTGGGTCGCTCATCATCTCCGATACAAGGGTCTGCCGGAGTTCTGATCCACGAGTACCTTACGGAGAACCTCTATCTCGTTCAAGACCTTGCCCGTCCCGCGTACGACACAGCCCAACGGGTCTTCGGCGAGGTGCACCTGCATCTTCGTTCGACGTGACAGTAAATCCGCCAGGCCAGGTAAAAGGGAACCGCCGCCGGCAAGCGTGATGCCGCGCGCCATCATGTCGGCGACGAGTTCGGGCGGCGTTTCCTCGATCGTGTCGGTGACGGCATCGACGATGGCGTTGACCGAGATCGCAATCGCTTCACGAATCTCGTCGCCGCCGACTTCGAGCTCGGCCGGCAAGCCCGTCACCAGGTC
>JAFAPL010000680.1 GCA_019247135.1 Chloroflexota bacterium
CTGCTGGCAAGTCTAGACCGTCCCAGCTCAGGTGAGATCAGGATCCACGGCTATGACACGGTGCGGCGCGCACGCGCCGTTCGGGATCGGATCGGGTATGTGTCCGAGGAGCCGATGCTGTACGACGGCCTGACCACCGAACAGTACTTGCAGTTCGTCGGCCGCGCTCGCGGTCTGGGCAAGCAGGTTCGCCAGGTGGCAGTGGACACGTTGTTGCAGGTGGTCGGTCTGGACGATCAGTCGTGGCGGGACGTCGCCTCATTGTCGCCCGGGCAGCGTCGTCGCCTGGCGCTCGCGGCGGCGCTCGTGCATGAACCCGACGTCCTCCTGCTCGACGATCCGCTCCGAGCACTCGATGGTTTCGCACGTCTGGAACAGATCGAGGTTCTGCGCGAGCTCCATCGTCTCGGCTCGACGATGATCGTCGCGGGCACACGTCCCGAGGATCTCCTCGAGTTCTGTGACAGCGTGTCCGTGCTGCGCGGAGGCAGCCTGGTCTGGTCCGGTGACAGCGCCGACGCTGCCGCGCTCGCAGCACCGCAGACGGCGGATGCGGTGCGCGTCCGCATCGAGTTTCTGGATGGCGTAGACGCGGCACAGGCGCTGCTCGGCCAGCGCCGCGACGTGCGCGAGCTGGAACTGGACGAGGACGAGCAGACGATGTGGTTCCTGTTCTCAGGTGACCGTGAGGCCCTCGCCAATCTGTTACCGCAATTCGTTCGTGCGGGCTGCAGCGTCGCTCACTTTGGCATCGAAAGGCGTTCACCCGCGGCCGCCCTGTCGCGTATGTTCCACGCCGAGGCCGGCCAACCAGGAGCCGTGCGGTAACGATGGTCCCGTCAATGCGTGCCGCGCGCCGCCTCTCGGAGGCACAATGCCGCATGCGCACGTCGGTTCGCGGAGCCAACGCATGCCGCTGATTGGTGCGCTGGTCGTCAAGGAATTCCAGACCTGGTTGCGCGGTCGGCTAACGTTCGCGGCGTTCACGCTGCTCGTGCTGGTCGTGTCGCTGCTCGTGTTCCTGCTGGGCACGCTGATCCTGGCGCCCGACGCCAACGCCGCCCCAGCACTGTTCTCGACGACCTCCACCACGAGCCCGAACCTGCTGGTCGCCAACCGTGCAATCTTCCTCTTCGGCGCCGTAGGTCTGTGCGTGATTCTTGCCGCAGGCGTCGTCGCTCCAACCGTCTCCGCCTCGGCCTTCGCCAGCGAGCGTGAGCGCGGCACCCTCGACCTGCTCCTCCTCCAGGGCCCCGGCCCGGCCCGGATTGTGCTCGCCAAAGTGCTCGCTGCGCTGATCTTCAGTCTGCTGCTGCTGGCCGTCGGCGCGCCGTTCTTTGCTCCCGCCTGGTCATTCGGTGGCGTGCAGAGCGACCAGGTGATTGCCCTGGTCACCATTCTGTGCACCACGACCCTCTTCTTCTCAGCCGTGGGTGTCTTCTTTGGCTCACTGCTGAGAGGCTCGCTGCAGGCGGCGCTGTTCGCGCAGGCAGTGGCGCATTTCGTTTTGTTCGGAACGCTCGGGCTCGAGCTCGCGGTCGTCGTTCTGGGCGGGAGCGACGTTTTCAGGCCGTTGTTGTGGCTCAACCCATTCCTGGCCCTGTTGTCCGGCGGCGGCGCTGCCACAGAAGCGTTCGCCCGCAGCGCGCCCGCTGCCTATCGTTCCGTCCTGGCGCTGCCGGCGCTCAATCTCGCGCCCGGTCTGGTGCTTCCGGCGTGGGTGATCGGTAGCCTCACCTGGACAATTCTGGCGGTGGTGCTCGTATGCGCCAGCGCCATCGCGATCGAGCCGACCCACCCGCTGAAAGGTCGATACGTGCGATGACGATGCTTTCGCCGGCTGCCACCTTCCACGCCGAGCTTCGCGAACAGCTCGCGAGTGTCGGACGCGCGCTGTCGACTCAACGCGCACTCCTCTGGTTGACGCGCGGCGCCGCGGCGGGCTCGGTCATCGTCCTCGGCATCGTGATCTGGGCCTGGACGCGCGACGGGGTTTCCAGTCTGCCGTTGGGGGGAATCGTCGCCCTGCCGTTTGTGCTCGGCTTGATCGTCGCGCTCGCCACCCTGCTCGTAAAGCAAGACAACCGAGAGCTCGCCCGGCGCATCGATCGCGCCGCGCATCTGCAGGAACGATCGACCACAGCCCTCGAGCTGGGAGCCCGTGGTGACGAATTCCCACTAGCCGTCGCCCAGATGCGAGACGCTGTCGAGCACCTTCGGCGCGTCGACATGCTCCACGCGTTTCCCTTGCGTGCGCCGAAGAACGAGCTGCTGACGATCTTCTTCGTGACGCTGATTGCCGTGCTTGTCGGAGTCAGCCCCAATCCGTGGCTGTTGCGAGCGCGCGCTTCCAATCCCGCCATCACCACCGCGCGCGAAGAAGCACAGCGCGTCGAACGCCTGGCGGACAGCATCCAATCCCAGAATCCTGACATCGACATGCTGCGGCAACTGGTCAGTCAGGGCGCCAGAACGATGGACGCGCGCAGCAATGAGCCTGACGCAGCCCTGAACGCGCTACAGGACCTGGAGGATCAGATCCGGCAGATGAGCGCGGGCGACGATCAGCTCGCCTCGGCGCTCTCGGCCATCGCGAGCGCGCTCGCCCAGGACCCCGCCACGCAGCAGCTTGCGAATGCCATCAATACGGGCGACATGCGTCAGATCGCGCAAGCTACGAAGGACCTGGCTCAGCACGTCGACCAGCTCAGCAGTACCGACAAGGCACGTGTCGGCCAGGTCTTGCGGGATGCCTCCGGACGTGCAACGCGTTCATCGCAGAGCGTGGCGAACGAGCTTTCGGCCGCGGCCTCCGCGCTGCAGTCCAACGCCGGCTCCGACTCGTCTGACCCGTCCGCCAGCCCGTACGGCCAGGAGTCCGCGTCGAGCGGTCAGTACAACCAATCGGCCCAGGATGCGCTCAACCAGCTCAGCGACAGTGCGGCGGCAGCAGGCGAACGGCAGCGCGCGCAGAGCCAGCTCGAAAGCAGTCGCAATGCGCTCGAGCGTGCACTTGGCCGAACGCAGAGCCGCTCGAGCAGTAGCAGCAACAGTAGTGGTCGTTCGAACTCCTCTTCGAGCGGCCAGCGCAGCCAGACTTCAAATGGCAACGGCTCGGCTGACCAGGGCCAGAACGGCTCGCAGGGTCAGACTGGCGATGGCTCCGAAAGCGGGGCCGATTCACAGCCTGGCGGTTCCTCACCCGGTCAGGATGGATCGAACGGTCAGACGGGGGAGGGCAGCGGATACTCAACCGGTGGTCAGAGCCCGACACATACCGCCGGCACCGACCCGAGTCTCGACATGATCACTCGGCCAGAGCAGGTGCCGAGCAATGGCCAGGCTCAACCGGACGTCAGCAGCGTGAATCCGTATTTGGAAAACGCGGGACAGAGCAGCGCGACCACCAGTGACGAGTCGGTTCAGCCGTCGTATTCACGCAAACCCACCCAGGGCAACGAGTCGGGAACGATCCCCCTCGGCCTGCGCGACCTGGTGAAGGACTATTTCAGCTCCCTGGATCAGAATCAAA
>JAFAPL010000621.1 GCA_019247135.1 Chloroflexota bacterium
CATCCTCGCGCACCCTGCGGTCGCGACCGTGATCGGTGGCTTCTCCAGCGTCGAACAGGTGGAGGAGATCAGCGCGGTGAGCGAGATGGGGCCGCTCGGTGACGAGGAGGTCGCGCGCGTGCATGCGGCGTGGCGGGAGATCACCGCGATTTAGCACGGTTGTTTGAGCTGGACCGGTTGCCGCAAGCTCAGCGCGCTCCCTCCCCCCTTGCGGGGGAGGGTTGGGGAGGGGGGTCGTGCGTGTGGCAACGCGTGTGCCCCAAGAGGGACCCCCACCCCTAACCCCTCCCCGCAAGGGGGAGGGGAACGCGCCGCGTCTGTAGCAACGCTGAGAATCTCACGAGCCGCGCTAAGCCACCACGCTCGCCGCATCCTTTTGGCGCGCCACCTCCGCGGCCTCGATGCGGCGGTGCAGCTCCTTGGCGAGTTCGAGCGCCGGGCCGTAACGGTCGGCGTCGTCCATCGCGAAGCCCTTGTGGTAGAGCTTGCGGAAGCCATGCTTGAGCAAGAGCTCGGGCTTCGACCAATCCGGCGGCGATCCGCTGCCGTAGATGATCTCGTGAGGCTCGCGGAAGACGTTGATCGGGTCCTTGCCGTCCTCGACCCGCCGGATCTGCTCTTCGAGCTGATTGCGCAGTAGCGTGATCGGAACGTCGGTGCGCCCGAGGATCTCCTGGCTGCGGTCGACGAGCGGCCCTTGCGCGACCCACATCATGATGTCCTGCGCGAGCACATAATCGAGGATCGGCGCGCCTTGCGCGTCGAACAGCGGCGGCTCGTACCAGGGCACGCTGGCCTGCGCCGGCGCTTCCACGCCCGGCGGCGCCGCATAGACCTGGTAGCAGATGTGATAGGTGTGCGTGTCGTCGATCGGCACGCGGATTTGATATTCGCTGCGCGGCGCGCCGGTCTTTCCGGTCTGCGTATAAAACGGAAAGATCACCGCTGAATGCTCCTTGGTATAATCCTTCTCGGCGCCGAGCTCCTTCAGGTAGCTCACCCCTTTGCGAATGCCGTGCGCGGTTTCTTCCGCATAGAGCCGCTCGATGCCGATGCCGGTTTTCAGCCGCGTGTGCAGCGTGTGATCGCTGCTTGCGGTGCGCTCCTCGAGCCGGCCTTGGCTCGCGAGCACGTATTGGAAGAGATGCCCATGCGCCCACGCGCTGTGCGTGGGATCGCCGGTGTTCTCATGGCACTGCAGCCAGTTGCAGGCGAGCTCGTTGATGGCGATCTGGCGCACGGCGTTCGGCCACACGAACAGGTCCCAGCGCGGCAGCTCGGGCGCCGGCAGCGGCCCCAGATAGGCGAACACGAGCCCGCCCTGCTCCTTGGCCGGATAGGCTTTCAGCTTCTGCTTGATCTCGGCCTGCGGCTTTCCCTCCATCGGGCGCTCGAGGCACTTGCCGGTGTCGCCATAAAGCCAGCCGTGATACGGGCAGCGCAGGCCCTCTTCGTCCGGGATGCCGTATTGCAGGTCGACCAGCCGGTGCAGGCAGCGGTCCCCGATCAGGCCGAGGCCCCCTTTCGTATTGCGATAGAGGATCAAGTCCTCGCCCAGCACGCGCACCTTGAGCACCGGTTTTTCGGCGAGCTGCGTGCTCGGTCGGATCGGGATCCAATAGCGCCGCATCAGCTCGCCGCACGGCGTGCCGGGGCCGACGCGCGTCAGGCGATCGTTCATCTGAGCGGTGATCATGTGGCTCCGCTCCCGTTTGTGCTTTTCATTGTTCTCGCGCGGCAAAACTGTAGTCAGCGCCCGCCAAAGCGTCAATAATTCGGGGCTTGCACGCCAAGGCCCGAGACCCGCATGGACGCTGCCGCGACCGTTGAGGCGAAAAAGCGCACCGGCAACGCGCAAGTCCTCAGCCTCATCGTCTGCATCGTCGCGCCGTTGGCGTTCTGGTTCGCGCCGCTCCCGATCGAGCCGACCGCGAGGCACAGCCTCGCGATCGCGCTGTTCATGGTGCTGGCGTGGATCACCGAGCCGATCGATCACGCCATTGCGGGGCTGATCGGATGCTTCCTATTCTGGGCTTTGGTCGTTCGCTTCGAAGTCGCGTTCAGTGGCTTTGCCGACAGTACGACCTGGTTTCTCTTCGGCGCGACGCTGATGGGCATCATGGCGTCGAAATCCGGCCTGGGGAAGCGCCTCGCCTATCAGGTGATGCTGCGTGTCGGCACGACCTATCCACGGCTCCTGCTCGGGCTGATCGTCACCGATTTCATCCTGACGCTGATCGTCCCCTCGGGGATCGCGCGCATCGCGATCCTCGGCGCGGTCGCGCTGGGGCTGGTCGAAGCGCTCAACCTGCCGCAGGGCAGCAACGGCGCGCGTGGCATGTTTCTCATCATCACCTACACCGCCGCGCTGTTCGACAAGATGATCATTGCGGGCGCGAGCTCGATTGCGGCACGCGGGTTGATCGAGCGGGTGGGCGAGGTCGAGGTAGAGTGGAGCCAGTGGTTCGTCGCGTTCCTGCCCTGCCACGTCATCACGGTGCTGGCCGCGTGGTGGCTCACCCTGC
>JAFAPL010000213.1 GCA_019247135.1 Chloroflexota bacterium
GCGATGCGTTCCAGCTCGGCGTCGGTGACTCCGACCACGGGCTCGCCGTCGATCATGCCGACGGTGGCAGGGACGCCTCCGTTTTCGCGCACGATGGCCTCGAGCTCGCGCGCAAAAGCAAGATTCTCCGGTCGCGGTAAGCCGTGAGCGATCAGCGTGGTTTCCAACGCCACGACGGGTTGGCCCGAGGCAAGAGCGTGCGCAACGTCCGGACGAAGGCGAATGGGCGACGACTGGGGCATGCCTCAGCGGGTGTACGGCTCGATGTGGGCGCTTTTTTGCTCGTGCTCGCAGCCGCAGCCCCACGCTTCAGCGTGGATCAGATCGAGTACGAGGCCAGTCCAGGCGAAGTCGCGGGCGCCCAGGCCTTCGGCCGTATATGGGTTGAAGAACTCGCGCATGCCGCCCCGCCCAACCATCTGGATGGTGCGCTTGGCCAACTCGGACGCGATGTCACGATACCCGTGCGCGCGCAAGCCCCAGTACAGGTAGTGGTTGACGTTGACCCATGTCGGCCCGCGCCAGATCGAGGTAGTCCGATAATCGGGGTCGAAGCTCGGCTCGGTGGCGGCGACACTCGGTACCGGATAGGTCAGCCAGAACTCGTTTTCGTTGAGTAGATGCTCTTCTATGAGCCGCCACACGATGTGCCGGTCGAGCGAGTCACACACGAGCGGGAACAAACACGAAAAGGTGAGGGTTCGTTCACGCTGCTCGTCGTAGCCGTACAGGTCCCAGAAAACGCCCGCACGCTCGTCCCAGCACTTTTCTTCGAGCGCATTCAGCACGCGTCGACCGCGATGTTCGAACTCGGCAGCTTCGGCGAAGGGGTAACCCGCTTCACGACAGAGTTTGCCGAGGCACTGCAATCCATCCGCGTAGATCGAGTTGACCATGACGTCTTCCCAGTTGAAGACGTCGAGCCCGAGCAACCGTCCGGGATCCTCGCGGTGCGGCGCATACGCGCTGAACAAGCGCTTCATGTTCGCCTTGAGCGCGTCCTGCACCTGCTCGGGTGGCAGGTTGCCGAGCTGCATCAAGACGTCATATTTGGGACTCGCGTCGAGGCCCGACTCGTCGGGTTGGATGATCGCGATCAACTGGTCGTCGTCGGGGTCACGATAGGCCTTGAGCCAGCGGAAGAAGCGCAGGACCGCGGGCAACGTCTCGAGCAGGAAGTCGCGGTCCTTGGTCGCCTGGTAGACGCGCCAGAGGGAGCGTGCCAGGACCGGCGGCTGCACGGTCGCGGTGTAGAACGGATCGGCCAGGACGATCGAGTATTCGGCGAGCGCGGGACCGTGGAACTTCTTCTCCCACAGCACCATGTGTGGGATGAAGCCGTCAGGTTGCGCAGCCTGTAACAAACAGCGCAGCTCTTGCTTGGCGAGATCGGGATCGACGCACAGCAGCGCGATGGCATGAAAGCTCGAGTCCCAGAGCCACTGGAACGGGTACACCGACGGCGACGGACAGACGAAGCTGTACGTGCGGCCGCCCCAATCGGACGTACCCCGTTGGCGATTCGCGGTCAGGACCCGACGTGCATCGGCTGCTACGGCCGAGACATCGGTCTCAGGCTCCCGAATCACCATGCCAGGCCGCTGGTATGCGTGGCACGTAACGTGCTCCAATGTCGACCAAGCCCGCTACGGAACGTCACATCGATCTTCAATCGCTGTCGCTCCCCTGAACAGATCCTGGAAACGCGAGGTAACCGTGGTCATTCAGCCCAAGGCCCCGGGCACCACTACCATCATGCTAGTCGAGGATGACCCGGCTGTCGCCCAGACGCTCACGGACGCTCTCGAATCAAGTGGATATCGGGTGTGGCTGGCAGAGACCGGGGCAGACGCGAAAACACTCCTCGAGCAGACCCGACCAGACCTGATCATTCTGGATCTGATGCTGCCCGACGTCGATGGACTCGTGTTGTGCTCCGGGCTCAAGGCCGTCGCCGACATCCCCATCGTCATATGCAGTGCCACGCCACAGAGGCGCGACGCGATCCTGGGCCTCAAGTTGGGCGCCGACGACTTCATTGCCAAGCCATTCGACATTTATGAGCTCGAGGCGCGCCTGGAGGCGGTTCTCCGGCGAACGAATCATTCCCGAGCCGCTCAGCCGAGTGCGACGCCGCCCGACCACATTCGCGTCGGCGAGCTGATCATCGATCGCTCGCGGCGGCGGGTGACGCTGGGTGGGGAGCCGATTCAGCTCACCCCAACGGAGTATCGTCTGGTGTCCGCCCTCGCGAGCCGGCCGGACGAGATCCTGTCGCGCGATGATCTCGCCACGCTGGTGTGGGGCTACCAGGACGCGAGTAGTGGCCGCACTATTGACGTCCACATTCGACGGCTTCGCGTGAAGCTGAGCCAGGGCCCGGTGCCTGCGCCGGCGATCGTGGCCGTGCGTGGCTTTGGCTACAAAATGGCCGTCGAGGAAGCAGCCGCGGCTACGGGCGCAAACACTTCAGCCGCCTGATCAATACGCTGGCACGCCGCTTGCCCCGACGCGCGCCGCGCGTGGGACGGGTGGACTGGCAAATGGACATGGGCGCTACGCCTTCGGACGGCAGCACGGTGTTTCGCGTCTGGGCGCCGGCCGCGACGTCCGTTGACGTTGTCGTCGATGGCACGCCGAACCCGATGCAGCGGGAACGTGATGGCCTGTGGTGTGCAAGCGTCAGAGACGCGACGCCTGAAAGTTCATACAGGTTCCGGCTGAACGGTGCGGACGCCTTTCCTGATCCATATTCGCGGTCTCAGCCGGATGGAGTCCATGGACCGTCTCAAGTTGTGGATCCGCGCGCGTTCGAATGGCACGACTCGGGGTGGCGGGGGCTCGACATCGATGGCCTGGTGATCTACCAGTGTCACGTTGGCACGGCCACACCAGAAGGAACCTTCGACGCGTTGATCGGGCAACTGCCCAGGCTGAAAGCACTCGGTGTTACTGCCGTCGAACCACTACCCGTGGCGGAATTCCCCGGCGCGCGAAACTGGGGCTACGACGGCGTCGACCTGTTTGCTCCCGCACACGTCTATGGCGGACCCGATGGCTTCAAACGGCTGATAGACGCGGCGCATGCGGAAGGCCTCGGCATCATTCTCGACGTCGTCTACAACCACTTCGGCCCAGACGGAAACTACCTGCGCCAGTTTTCGCCCGACTACTTCACCAACCGCTACTCCACACCCTGGGGTGACGCAATCAACTACGACGGACAAAACAGCGAATATGTCCGACGATTCGTGCTCGACAATGCCCGCTACTGGCTGACCGAGTATCACGCGGACGGCTTACGATTGGACGCGACACACGCGATCTACGACAGCTCCAAAACGCACATTCTGACGGAGCTCTCGGAAGCGGCACGCACCAGTGTCAACAAGTCGATCGTGTTGATCGCCGAAACGCACGAGAACGATGTGCGCTATTTCCAGCCCACAATGCAGGGCGGTTTCGGCATGGACGCCGTCTGGGCGGACGAGTTTCACCACATCCTGCGCCGCCATCTCGCAGGCGATCACGAAGCCTACTTCGCGCGTTACTCTGGCACGCTCCAGGAGCTCGCGGAATGTATCAATCGCGGCTGGATACATGGCACCGATGCCTCACACGAGGCGCCACCACGGTTCGTCTACGTGATTCAGAACCACGACCAGGTCGGCAATCGCGCCATGGGCGAGCGATTGCACCACCAGATCGACATGGAGCGCTACCGCGCGGCGGCAACACTGCTTCTCTTTCTCCCATACACGCCGATGCTGTTCATGGGTCAGGAGTTCGCGGCGTCGTCGCCCTTCCAGTACTTCACCGACCACAATCCCGAACTGGGCAAACTGGTGACGGCGGGTCGGCGCAAGGAGTTCGCCGGGTTCTCCGCGTTTGCCAACCCGGCTCGCCGCGAGCAGATTCCAGATCCGCAAGCGGAATCGACTTTTCTGAGGTCGAAGCTCGCATTGGACGAGGCATCAGCGCCACCTGGTGCTGACGTTGCTGAGCTGTACCGCGCCCTGCTGCGACTCAGACATGAAGACGAGGTTCTGCGCGATCAGTCGCGTGAGCACACGGAGGCGCGGGCGCTGGACGACGAAGTGCTGGCCGTGCGACGTTGGCACGATGGACAGGAACGGCTGTTGCTGGTCAATTTCGGAGACACGCAGCGCCAGGACCCACGGCGCGGCCTGGCGGCCGCTTGGGAGCCCCAGGACCCACGGCGCGGCCTGGCGGCCGCTTGGGAGCCCCAGCACCTGAGCGGGTTCGGTGAAGGATGGCAGACGCTGTTGAGCTCGGGAGCACATGCGGACGGCGGGGCACTGCCAGCGCGGACGGCGGTGGTGCTGAAGCGGTCGGTCGCATGAACGCGTTTGCCTCGACGTACCGCTTGCAGTTCCACGCCGGCTTCACCTTCAACGACGCAACCAGGCTCGTGCCGTACCTGCACGCGCTCGGCGTCAGCCACATGTATGCCTCGCCGTATCTGCGCGCGCGCTCGGGCAGCACGCATGGCTACGACGTGGCGGACCCCAACTCACTCAATCCAGAGCTCGGATCCGCCGAGGACTTCAGCGCGCTGGTCGCCGCGCTCCAGCACCACGGCATGGGGCAGCTGGTGGACGTCGTGCCGAATCACATGGGCATTGGCGATCCAGGGAATTATCGCTGGCGCGACGTCCTCGAGAATGGCCCCGCGTCGATGTACGCGCGCTTTTTCGACATCAACTGGCGTGGTGGAAAGATCGTCGTGCCGACGCTGGGCGACCAGTACGGCGTCGTGCTCGAAAATGGCGAGCTCAGCGTTCAGTGGAGCGAGGACGATGGCGCCTTCATCATCGCCTACTACGAACACCGCTTTCCGGTCGCGCCCGACTCCTACTTGCTCCTTCTCGAGGAGGTGCGTGAGCGGCTCGAAGAGGACCCACGGCGCGGCCTGGCGGCCGCTTGGGAGCCCCAGGACCTCGGCCGCCGACACGAGCACGTCCAGGAGCTCGCCAGCATCATCACGGGTGTTCGCCACCTGCCGCCACGCCGCCCGCTCGACGCTGCCGAGTTAGAGGAGCGCAACCGCGAAAAAGAAATCATCAAACGCCGAATTCGCCGTCTCCGCACGGAGTCGAATGGCTTTCGAGATCAGCTCGACGTCGTGCTCGACGACATCAATGGCCAGCGTGGCGATACCCATAGCTTCGACCGTCTCGACCAACTCATCGAGGAGCAGTCGTATCGGCTGGCGTTCTGGCGTGTGGCCGCGGAGGAGATCAATTATCGGCGCTTCTTCGACATCACTGAGCTGGCCGCCGTGCGCATGGAAGACCCGATCGTGTTCCAGGACACCCACCGGTTGCTGTTGCGTCTGATCGGCGAGGGCAAGATCCAGGGTCTGCGTATCGACCATCCTGACGGCTTGCGCGACCCGGCTGGTTATTTTCGAACGCTCCAGGAAAGTTGTGCGGCGGCTACGGGGAAAACGGATGAACCGTTCTACATCGTCGTCGAGAAAATCCTGGAAGTAGACGAGGAGCTTCGGACGGACTGGCCTGTTGCTGGCACCACGGGATACGAGTTCCTGAACGCTGTCAACGGCCTCTTTGTCGCACGGCAACACGAGCGCTTCTTCGAGACCATCTATTTCCGCTTTCTCAGGCAGGGTGTCCAGCGCTTCAGCGACCTGGCCAACTCGACCAAGAAGATGGTCATGCTCATCTCACTGGCGAGTGAGGTGAACGAACTTGCGCTGTTGCTCAAGGACATCGCCAACAGCGATCGCAAGCACCGCGACTTCACCTTGAACAGCCTCGCCTTCGCGGTGCGCGAAGTCATCGCGTCGTTGCCGATCTACCGCACGTACATCGATCCCGTGACGGGCGAATCGTCCAGGCCCGACCGCGATGCCATCCAAACAGCCGTCGCAGACGCGAAGCGGCGCAATCCGCGGACCGATCCGTCGATTTTCGACTTCATCGGCCAGACCCTGCTCTCACGCGATCCCGGCCACCTGGAATTCGTCGCTCGCTTCCAGCAGACCACCGGGCCAGTGATGGCCAAAGGCACCGAAGACACCGCGTTTTATGTGTTCAATCGACTCATCTCGTTGAACGAGGTCGGCGGCGAGCCTGACCAGTTCGGCCGATCGATCACGGCGTTTCACCGCCACAACACGCACCGTGCGCGTCAGTGGCCAGCGGCGCTGCTGGCAAGCTCCACCCACGACACCAAGCGCAGCGAAGACGTGCGTGCGCGGATCAACGTCCTGTCAGAGCTGCCGCGCGATTGGCGCAGCGCTTTGACACGCTGGTCGCGATTGAACGGACGCAAGAAGTCGCAGGTAAACGGTCGAGTCGCGCCGGATCGGAACGAGGAATATCTGCTCTACCAGACCCTGCTCGGCGCGTGGCCCTTCGGGTGCGCCATGCCGGACCCTGAGTTCGTGGAGCGCGTCGTGGGTTTCATGCGCAAGGCGCTCAAGGAGGCGAAAGTCCATACCTCCTGGATCACACCAAACGACGCCTATGAGGAGTCGGTGCTGCAGTTTGTTCGCACTGTGCTCGATCCGTCGGAGTCCGCGGCGTTTCTCGAGGATCTTGCGCCATTGCGCGAGCGCGTCGCGTTCTTCGGGATATTCAACTCGCTGTCCCAAACCGCGTTGAAGCTCGGCTCACCCGGCGTTGCGGACGTCTATCAGGGGCAAGAGCTCTGGGATTTTTCGCTGGTCGACCCCGACAACCGCAGGCCGGTGGACTTCGAGCAGCGCGAGCGCGAGCTGCGGTCGATCGCCGCGGCTGAGGATCGTCTGGCGCTCGCGCGTGAACTGGTCGACACGCGCGAGGATGGACGCATCAAGCTGTACGTCACGCATTGCTTGATGTGCATGCGGCGGGAACAGCCAGGGCTGTTCGTGGGCGCCGGCTATACGCCCTTGCGGGCGGGCCGGCACGCGTGCGCGTTTGCGCGGTCGGCTGACGGTGCGACGCTCGTGGTTGCGGCGCCGGTGCAGATCGCGACGCTGACGCGTGGGGCGACGACGGTGCCGATTGCTGCTGAGGTGTGGCGCGAGGATTCGCTGGTCGTGCCCGCCGGAAGGTACTGCAACGTGTTCACGGGGCAGACTTTGGATGCTGAGCGAGGTGCGCTGCCGCTCGCGGAGGTCTTTTCGGATTTTCCGGTCGCCGCGTTGATCGCGGGCTAGCCGCGAGCAACGGCGGCGCCTGCGGGTGTGTAGAAGCGCTCGACGTACTCGCGCACCATGCGCTGCGCGCTGAACCGCGGTCCCATGGTTTCAATCGACCGCACGACACAGTCCAGCCAGCGCAGCGGTCGCCCCGCCGAGTCGCGGTCATAGAACAGCGGCACGATCTCACCTTCGAGCAGGTCCATCAGTTGTCGCGCCTCGGCCTCGTCCTGCGCCTCGCTGGCCAGGTCACGATCAATGCCTTCGCCGAGCGCCCAACCCAGCCCCGGGGCGTACGCCTCGTCCCACCAGCCGTCGAGCTCAGACAGATGCAACGCGCCATTCAAGGTCGCCTTCATCCCAGACGTGCCACTAGCTTCTTGCGGCCGCCGCGGCGTGTTCATCCACAGATCGCTCCCTTGCACGAGCAACCGCGCGATCTCCACGTCATAGTTGTCGAGGAACACCAGGCGACCGCGGAACCGTTCCTCTCGACTCGCCTGAACGATGCGCTGGACGAGCAGCTTGCCCGGATCATCGCGTGGGTGCGCCTTGCCGGCGAACACGATCACGAGTGGCCGACTGGCACCATCCATCAACCGCACCAGGCGCGCGGGATCAGACAAGACGAGGCCAGCCCGCTTGTACGTAGCGAAGCGGCGGGCAAAGCCCAACACCAGTGCCTTCTCGGGCGTGACGTCGGGATGCAGGCCGCCAAGGCCCTCGTGGCGGGCCATCGCGTCGACCCGCTCGAGCAGGCGTGCGCGCTGCGCAGTGCGCGCCGCCCACACTGCACCGCGGTCGACGTTCGACATGCCGGCCCAACTGGTGGACAGATCGGGCATCTTGCGCCAGTCGTCTCCGATCTCACGATCCAGCAGTGCACCGATGTCAGGACCCACCCAGGTGGCCGTGTGGACTCCGTTGGTGATCGAGTCCATCTCGCCCGCGGGCGGTGCGTCCTTCAAAGACAACCCGACACCACCCCACATTTCGCGGCTGACGGCGCCGTGCAACTGGCTGACGCCGTTGCGACGCGCTGCACTGCGCAGCGCGAGCACGGTCATCGAGAAACGTTCCCACTGCTGGTCGGTATCCCTGCGGCCGTAACGCATGAACTCTTCATGTGAAAGGCCGAGCTGCTGTCGATAACCGTTGAAGTACGCCTCGACGAGGTCCGACGGAAACGCGTCGTGGCCGGCCGCCACCGGCGTGTGTGTGGTGAACGCGACCCCTGGCGCCACTTGCAGCAGCGCAGCGTCGAAGTTGTCGGCCTCGCCGGAAACCAGTCGCTCGCGAGCGAGCTCGAGCGAGACGAACGCGGCGTGACCCTCATTCATGTGGAAGACATCGGGCTGAAGGTCGCTCGGGCGCACGGCGCGCAACGCACGCAGGCCACCGATCCCAAGCACGATCTCCTGCCGAATGCGTGTGTCCTGGTCTCCGCCGTACAGGTGTCCCGTTATCCAGCGGTCGTCTTCGCGGTTCTCCGGCAGATCCGTATCGAGCAGGTACAGCGAGATGCGGCCGACCTGCGCGACCCAGACACGCGCGAACACGGTGCGACCGGGGAAGGGCACCTCGACCAGAATCGGCGAGCCGTCGGCGTTCAGCGCAGGCCGGATCGCGGTCGCGTCAGTGTCGAGGCGGTCGTACGCCTCACGCTGATAGCCAGTGTCGTCGATCACCTGGCGGAAGTAGCCATAGCGGTACAGCAGGCCGACCGCGACCAGCGGCAGACCCAGATCGCTCGCCGCCTTGAGGTGATCGCCAGCCAGGACGCCCAGGCCGCCCGAATAGATGGGCAGCGACTCAGTGATGGCAAACTCGGCGCAGAAGTACGCGATACGTGGCACGCCACCCAGACGCGGTTCCGCGTTCAGATAGCGCTCGAGATCCTCGTGCTGTTCGACGATGCTTTCCGCGTGCTCCGCGAGCACGTCTGGATCCGCGGCTGCTGACTTGAGGACCGAAACGGGGTTGTGCGTCCGCGCCCATGGCTCGGGAGCGAGGGCACGGAACAGGTCGATCGTGGCCGGGTTCCAGGACCAGCGCAGGTTGAAGACGAGTTGTTGAAGGATCGGTACCAAATCGTCCTTACGCTTCCGGACGCGCAGTGGACCATCGGACAACATACGCGGCTCGCAAAGTTCGGCAGTGTTCAGCATGTGCGGTTGATCGTCCCCAGGCGCACCAGTGGTGTGCTGCATCATTGAATTACGCGGTTACGTGGCAGAGCAGAGTCGGTTCAGAAGGGGTTGTCGGCACGACAGTTTTCTCAACTCAACTCGACTCGAGCGCATCGGCCGTCCACCTGCTGAGCCAGGGAACATGTGAACCGCTAGCGAACTGTATATTAACGCACTTGCGTCGACGCTAATTATGTGTCTGCGCGGCGGTCGCCTGTGCGCGAGGCTCCGACGGACTCTGCCGTTGAGAGACCTCGATGGTCGCCTGTGGCGTCTCGGCGCGTTTGGCCTCGATTTCGCGCTGGCGCTGGACGAGGACTTCGAGCGTCATGCCGTCCAGGATGCGCCGCATCGTTGCCGTCGCGAGGTGCCACGCGTCGCGAATCGGGCACGTCAGCAGGTCGGCGTTCTCGGCCGCGTCGTGCAAGCTCTCCTCCGGCGGCACGAACGGGCCTTCGAGCGCGGCCACGATGTCGGCGAGACTGATCGCGGCGGGCGGACGCGTTAGCGTGTACCCGCCGCCCGGCCCGCGGTAGCTGCGGACGAGCGCGGCACGCCGAAGCGCCAGCAGCAGTTGTTCGAGGTACGGCTCTGGGATGCCCTGACGCTGGGCGATATCAGTCGCGTGCACCGGTCGCTCGCCATACGAGCGAGCGATCTCGACCATAGCGTGCGCGGCGTAATCCGCTCGCTGCGAGAGGCGCATTGGCGGTGCGCGTCATTGTGGCACGATCTCACGCTGCGCAGCCCGCCTCAAACGATCCGCGAGCGCTCGGCCCAGGCCGACGCCTGGATCGGCAAGCTGGCGCGCGAAAAGAACGTCCAGATGAAGCGCATCGAGCGTACGCAGTGCGTCGAAAAGGGTGGTGGCCACCGAAGCCGGATCGTCGTAGCTGCCCACGCGCTGGAGCTCGGCGCCGTGAGGCAGATCGTCGTCGGCGAGGGCCAGGACGCCGACGCGCCGACCACCGGAAACGGCGGCATGAACCTCGGCGCGCAGGCGGTCGCGCGCGACGTCGGGCGGCCCACTGATGAGCACGAGGGGTGTCCGCGGTGCGTAGTGCGTGGGCAACATGCCCGGCGCGAGCTGCGCCCCCGTACGTACTGGCGGCGGGTCCTGCAGAGGGCTGCCGAGCACGCGAGCGATGGCTTCGGCGGGAACGCCGCCTGGACGCAACAGGCGCGGTGCTTCCTTTGATACGTCGACGATGGTCGACTCGACCCCGACGTCGGTGGGGCCGCCGTCGAGCACTGCATCGACCCGGCCGTCCAGGTCATCCAGGACGTGTCGAGCGCGCGTGGGGCTCGGACGCGAGAACAGGTTCGCGCTCGGGGCGGCCAGCGGCAGGTCGCAGGCCTCGAGCAGGGCGTGGGCGATCGGATGGGAGGGTACCCGCACCGCGACGGTGTCCAGACCAGCCGTGACTTCGAGCGGAACCGACGGTCGACGCGGCAGCACAAGCGTGAGCGGGCCAGGCCAGAATGCTGCCGCAAGCGTGAATGCGCGGTCGTTGGGCTCGGCGACGCGTTCCAGCCAGTCAACCGACGCGAGGTGCACGATCAGGGGATCGTCGGCTGGACGGCCTTTCGCTTCAAAAATCCGGCGGACGGCCACAGGGTCGAGCGCATTGGCGCCGAGGCCGTAGACCGTCTCGGTGGGAAAGGCGGCCAGCCCGCCGGCACGCAAAATGGCCGCCGCGCGCTGGATTCCTGCAGCGTCAGCCGCCAGACGGACGGTCGAAATCTGGGCCACGAGGGCAATAATCACACGCCCGGCACGACTGTCACAGGCCCCTCACCGAGCCTGTCACACGGGTCTCACCGGGGGCGTCACAGGTCGCCGGCAGGCGCGCATTTCCGTCCGATTCGGGAAGCGCCACCCCCCGGCGGGGCTGGTCGCGGTCCCTAGAATTCGTCCCCTGCCCATGGTTATGACTGCCCTGCCGCCGGCGCCCAGCGTTCGACGCACACCGGAGGCCTGCGATCCGCGACAAGTCTGGCAGCGCGTGCTGTCGTTCCTCGAGTCCAGGACTGGTGAAGCGCAATACGAGACGTATCTGCGCGGAACGCTGGGCCTGGCGTACGACCCGGGGGCGAGCGTCCTGCGTGTCGCCGCCGCAAATCCGTTCCACGTGCCGTGGCTCGAGGGCAAACTCAGTCCAACCATTCATACGGCGGTCGCCGAAGTGCTCGGCGGCCCGATTCGCGTCGAGTTCGTCGCCACCCCAACCACTGACACCAACGGCACGAACGGTCATCAGCAACGCGTGCGACCGGCGCCGCTCCTCGAGACCCTGGAGCGCGTCGCGACGCCACCGAGTTATCCCGAGAGCCGCGCGAGGCCAGCCGTGACGCACTCTCTTGGTTCGCCGCTGAACGTCCGGTACACGTTCAGCTCTTTCGTCGTCGGCAAATCGAATCAACTCGCTCACGCCGCGTCGATGGCGGTCGTGGATGACCCGGGCAGGAATTACAACCCACTGTTCCTGTATGGCGGCGTCGGCCTCGGCAAGACACACCTGCTGCATGCCATCGGTCACGCCGTGACGGCCCAGAACCTCGACGTCCTGTACGTGTCCTCAGAGGGATTCACCAATGAGCTGATCGAGTCGATCCGCCAGCATCGCACCGACGACTTCCGCGCCAAGTTCCGCGGCGCGCGGGTGCTGCTGATCGACGACGTCCAGTTCATCGCTGGCAAGGAACGCACCGAGGAAGAGTTCTTCCACACCTTCAACGCGATTCACGAATCAGGCGGGCAGATCGTGCTCTCCAGCGATCGGCCGCCACGCGCGATGCACATCCTCGAGGATCGTTTGCGCTCGCGCTTCGAGTGGGGCCTGATCGCGGACGTCCAGGCGCCCGATTACGAGACGCGCATTGCCATTCTGCGATCCAAGCTGGCCGGCCCGGTTCTCGGCGCCGTGCCATCGGACGTGCTCGACTTCATCGCGCACAAGGTGCAGAGCAACATCCGCGAGCTGGAAGGAAGCCTGAACCGGTTGCTCGCGTATGCGCGCCACCTGGAGCAACCCGTGACCGTGGATCTGGCAGCGCGGGCCTTGCATGACCTTGTCTCACCCGGTCCGACCAGTCGGGGCGCGGCGCCGAACGCGATCCTGACCGCGGTCGCGCGCTATTTCGGCGTCAAAGTGGAAGACCTGAAAGGGCGCTCACGCCACAAACACATCGTCGTGCCGCGGCACATCGCCATGTATCTGCTGTGTGAGGACGCGCATATGTCCACGCCGGAGGTGGGGCGACTGTTAGGCCGCGATCACACGACCGTGATGCACGGCTTCAAACAGGTGGCCAACGACGTGGCGCGCGCTGGACCGTCACGGGCGACGGTGCGTGGTGTCCGTGAGGTCGTCAGCGTCGGACTTGTGCAGATGCCCGTGCCGCGTGAGGATGCGAGCGACTAGCCTCGTCGAGCGCTCCGACCGTCCCCGAGAAGTTATCCACAGGCGCATGGGCACTTATGCACAG
>JAFAPL010000552.1 GCA_019247135.1 Chloroflexota bacterium
CAGGTAGCTGACGACGGTCTGCAACTGGTCCTCGGAGACGACCGGGCCCACCCGCGTATCGGACTCCAGTGGATCACCGAGCTTCCACGTTTCGGCCAGGTTGACCAGTCGCTCCTGGAATGCCTGCGCGACCGGCGCCTCGACGATGACTCGGCTGGTGGCGGTGCATTTCTGTCCGGCGCTCAGGAACGCGCCACGCGCGACCTGTTCGGCGGCCTGGTCCAGGTCGGCGTCGGCAAGCACGACGGCTGGGTTCTTGCCGCCCATCTCGAGCTGGACTTTCTTGCCCCGCTCGGTCGCCTTCTTCTGCAGGGCGCGGCCGACGGAGTTGGAGCCGGTGAACGTCACGGCGTGGACGGCGTCGTGGGTGACCAGGACGTCACCGACTTCGGAACCCTTGCCGAGCACGAGATTGAGCACGCCCGCCGGCAGGCCCGCGTCCACCAGCGCCTGCAGCAGATGCACGGCCGTGAGCGGCACCAGCTCGGCCGGCTTCCACACGACACTGTTGCCGTAGGCCAGCGCGGGCGCGATCTTCCACGCGGGAATTGCGATCGGGAAATTCCAGGGCGTGATCGCGGCAACAACGCCGATCGGCTCGCGGCGGGCGTAGAGAAACGTGGTGGCGGAGACGCTCGGGTAGGTTTCGCCGTCAGGCTCGAGCGTCTGGCCGGCGAAGTAGCGCAGGATCTGAACGGCGCGCCGTGTCTCGCCGATGGCTTCGACGAGCGTCTTGCCTTCCTCGCGCGTAAGGTCGCGCCCGACGTCGTTGGCGCGTTGTTCGAGCAGGTCGGCAGCTTTTCTCAGGATGTCGCCGCGGGCGGGGGCGGGCGTGTTGCGCCATCCGAGGAACGCCTTGTCGGCGGCGTCGACGGCCTGGGCGGCGAGCTGGGCGTCGGCCTGGCGCACCTCGGCGACTGCTTCGGAGGGTTTGGCCGGGTTGAGGTCCTTGCCGGCGCGGCCGTTGGCTGCGGTGGTCCAGTTACCGCCGACGAAGGAACGGAGCTCGACAGACATACTCATGATGCTAGCTCGTGCCGCGCGTGCGATTGTGACCTTTTTGCTCGCCCGTGACGCTCGGCGTGACGCCCTGTGTGACGCCCGCGTGCTAAGCACTCAAAGCGTTTTGCACACGTGACGCCTGCGTGACGCCGTTGCTCTGCGGGCGTGACGCCCTACGTGACGCTATTGCTCTGCCAGGTGACGCCCTGCGTGACGCCCCTGGGCTAAGCACTCAAAGCGTTTTGCACACGTGACGCCCCGCGTGACGCTTGGCTCGGCGACGAGACGCTCTACGTGACGCTTTGGCTTTGCGGCGTGACGCCCTGCGTGACGCCTACGAGGGCGCCTGGCCCAGCGTCACCTGCACCTGCAGCTGCTGGCCACCTCGTACCACGCTCAGCGTCACCTGGTCGCCCGGCTGATGTTGACTCAGCATCTGCGCCAGCGACGACTCTGCCACCAGTGGCTGGCCATCCACGGCCGTGATGATGTCGCGTGGCTGCAAGCCAGCAGTCGCCGCCGGCGAGCCCGGCTGAACTGCTCCGATCACCGCCCCGTTTTGCACGTTCCCAGCGCTCAACTGCGCGGCAATCGCCGGTGTCAGCGGTCCGTACTGAACTCCGAGGAACGGATGCACCGCGCGTCCCGTAGACACGAGCTGATCGGCGATGGGCTTCGCCGTCGCGATGGCGATGGCAAAGCCGATGCCCTGCGCCGAGACGCCAGGCTCCGCCTGACCCGCGACGAGGGTGTTGATGCCGATCACTTCGTTCTCCAGATTGACGAGAGCACCGCCGGAGTTGCCCGGATTGATCGGTGCATCGGTTTGAATCGCATTGAACAGAAACGGCCCCGACGTGTTCGGCGTGTCGCCCGGCTCTTGCACCGTTCGGTTCAGGGCGCTGACAACGCCCTGCGTCACGGTCGGCCCGCCAGGTAGGGCGAGCGCGTTGCCGATCGCAACCACCCAATCACCCACCTGCAGCTGGTTGGAATCGCCCAGCTGCGCAACCGGAAGGTTGTCGCCCTCGATCTGGAGCACGGCCAGGTCCGTCTGTGGGTCCGCGCCCGTCAGCTTCGCGGGAAACGAACGCCGGTCAGGCAGCGAGACCTCGAGTTGCTGCGCGCCCGCGATGACGTGGTTGTTGGTGAGAATGTGCCCCTGACTGTCGTAGATCACGCCGGAGCCAACGCCGGCTGGCACGGCGGCGCCGCCGCCGATCTGGCCCGGGACGCCCTGCTGTTGCTGCTGTTGCAGATTGGTGATCTGGACGATCGCCGGCCGGACCTGCTGCGCGACCTGGCGCACCAGCGTGCGCAGATCGCCGCCGCTCGCGCTGGTCGAAGCTGCAGCGGCAGCGACCGGCTGTGGGCTCGCCACGGGCGAGGGCGACGCGGCGGCCGCTGACACTGACACCGGCGAGGTTGCAGCTTGAGCTCCAACCGGGCTCGCACCTGGCGCCTGCGCTGCCTGCGGACTCGAACTCGCCTGGTTTGCCTGCGAATTGGACGCGACTTGCGTTGGCTGCGAATTAGAAGGCGCTTGGGTTGGCTGCGCATTTGACGGAGCTTGCGTCGGCTGCGCATTCGAAGACGCGCATGCGGTGCACAGCACCATCGCAAATATCAGCACGCGAGGCAGCACACGGCTCATCAGGCCGGCGCTGCCGCACGCTGCATGCCAGGCGTTCAGACCACCGCGGTCGCGGCGCGCTGGACGGCCTCGCATATTTCGACAACCGCGACGCCGTCCTCGAAGTTCGGCGAATATGGCCGCTGCTCGGCTACGGCGCGCACGAACTCATACGCCTGGCCGACGTATGTCTCCGAATATCCGTAGCCCACACCGGCGACGGGAAACGCCACCACCTCATTGAAATACGGATGCTGCGGTCCAGTGACCACGCGCCGAAAACCCGCCAGCTTGTCGCCAGCGGAGGTTTCGAAGATGTTGAACTCGGCGGCACGCTCCATGTCGAAGTTGATAGCACCGCGTGATCCGATGAGGTCGAAGGCCGGTGAATTGCGATAGCCCGTCGCGACCCGACTGAATCGGAAGTCGCCCAGCGCGCCGTTCTCGAAGGCGCAGGTGAAGGCGGCAACATCGTCCGTATCGACCGCTCGAAATTCGCCCGTCGTTGCGCCGACGCTGTGACCGGTGACGTGGCCGGCCGGCACCGGCCGCTCTTTTATGAAGGTAGCCAGACTCGCACCCTGGACGACTCCAAGCTCGCCGACGAGATGGCGGGCCATATCGATGACATGACTCCCGATGTCACCGAGCGCGCCGGAGCCGGCCAGGCTCCGCTCATAGCGCCAGGTGAAAGGCACGTCCGGGCTGGCCCCGTAATCGGTGAAATACTGTCCACTGAAGTGCTGGAGATCGCCCAGACGCCCTTCTGTGATAGCGGCATGGATGCTGGCGATAGCTGGAGCTCGACGCAGATTGAAGCCCACGCCGTGAACAACCCCATTTCGCTGCGCGAGGTCCAGCATTGCTCGGGCGTCAGTTGATGTTGATGCGAGCGGTTTTTCGCACAGCACGTGTTTGCCGTCGCCGACCAGCGCTTCCACCGGTTCGCGGTGCTGGTGGTTCGGCAATGCGACGCACACGATATCCACGTCTTGCATCTCGGCGACTTCTTGCCAGGACGACGCAACGCGTTCGATCTCCCAGCGGGTCTGGGCGTCGCGGGCGAGAGCGAGGTCGGCGTCGGCGATCGCGACCAGGTCGACGACAGCCGGCGCCGGCTGGAACGTGCCGCGCAGGGCGCGGAAAGCACGGGCATGCGCGCGGCCGATCATGCCGGCGCCCAGGATCGCAACCTTCAACGTCGGTGGGTTTTGAGGCACGCGGTCTCCTGTGTGCCAGCATACGCGCCGAGGGCTTGCGCGCGTGCCAGCCCGGCTGTCTGAATACAGTGCATGCCAGCTCTCGCGCCGGTGTTCAAACGCACAGCGCTGCCACCCCAGTTCTGCAACCTCGAGCGGTTGTTCGACACGCTGGAGCGGCGCGGACTCGACGGCGTCGTCGCCTACTTGCGGCCGAACGTGTTCTATTTGAGCGGGTTCGCCCCGCCCTCGAATCAGTCGGTGCATGAGACCAACGGGTACGCCGCGGTCGTGATCTCACGTCACGCCCCCGATGACCCGATCATCGTCGTGGCCGAGTTTGACCTGATGTACTTGCGCCACGAGCCGACCTGGATTCACGATGTCCGTCCGTATGCGACGCTGCTGCTGCCTTTCGATATCCCTATCGGCGAGGCGCCGCTGGAGCGGTTCGTGCCCGCCGCGGAGCGGTCTGCCGAATGGTTCCTGAGGGCGCGTGATCGATATGCACCGAGCCTCGTCGACGGCGTACAGACAGCGCTGAGCGATCTCGGACTGGAGCACGCCCGGGTCGGCTTCGACGACCTCCGGCTCGCCCGGACCCTGCAGATGCAGGACGCCGAGGACGCGTACGGCACGCTGAAATATGTGCGACAGGTGAAGACGGCTCAGGAAATCGAGCTGTTGAAAACTGCTACTCGGCTCAATCAGCTGGCCATCGAACGCACGATCGCCACGTGGTCGCGCGGCACGACCTGGCAGGAGCTGGTGCACACGTACAACGTGACCGCAACACAGCTCGGCGGCTTCGTGCGCGATCCAGGCGCAATCGTGATTGCAAATCCCGTTGGAGTGGATCCAGCGCTGTACATGTATTCGGCGCTGGATTCCGAGGATTTTGTCGTCGAGCCCGGTATGCACATCATGTGGGACTGCCACGGCACCTGGCAGCACTACTGCTGGGATGGCGGCAAGACCTGGGTGGTCGATGACGCGCCGCGTGGCAATTCGCGCTCGATCGGCGAAGCGACGGCGGCGGCGATGGATGCGTTGCAGAGCGCGATGCGCCCTGGAGTCCGCCTGAGCCAGCTACAAGCCGAGGGACGACGTGCGTTTCGTCTGGGCGGATTGAGTCAAGAGCGCGCGGACGGGGCGTTTATTTTCTTCCATGGACTCGGGCTGGAACACATTGACATGGAGGTGACGTCCAGTCATCAGGACTGGGCGTTGGAGGATGGCATGGTGGTTTCGGCGCACCTGCAGGTTCCGGGTGGTGACCGCGAGCGGGGGTGGCTCGAGGAGATCTTCCTCGTCACCCCCGCCGGCGGTGAACCCTTCTTCAGTTGGGATCACGCGCCGATTGCGGGTGACGCGATCGTGTGACGCTACGCGGGGACGGCGGCGCGCTCGGGGGTCCAGTTCCGGATACTGCCCGGGGCGACGCCCGCGGCGCGGCGCTGCTTCTGCACCGCTTCAATCAGCGCCTGGATATACCCGTTGGCAAATGCCCGCCCACGGTGGCCCCAGGCCGTGTCCTGGAACGTCTGCGGCACGTGGTCGTCAATGAAGAAACTGTCGAAGCCCACGTCGTAGTAGATCTCCATCGCCCGGTACATATCGACGTAGCCGGTGTTGATGAATTCCTCGCGGAACTTCGGCACGGTACCGGAGACGTTGCGAAAGTGGACATACAGGATCTTGTTGCGCGATCCGAAGTAGCGGATCTTGTCGTAGATATCGACCTCGTCCTGCATCTCCGACATCGTGCCCTGGCAGAATTCGATCGCGTTGCAGTCGCTCGGATAGATCTCGATCAACCGCTTGTATGAGGTAAAATCACGCAGGAGCTGCGGAATCCCGCCCAGTATTGGCACCGGCGGATCACATGGATGGATGCCCAGGCGAATGCCTTCCTCTTCCGCTATTGGAGTGATAATGCGGATCCAGTACTCCAGGTTCGACCACATCTCTTCTTCGCTATACACCCGGTCGTGCGTGAGCGGCATCCGCTGCGCCAGCGAATCGTCGAACGCGGTGGCGACCGCGCCGCCCCGAATGTGCTCGGGTGGCGTGCGCCACACGTGCGACGGCATCCAGTTGTAGCCGAAGATTGGAATTTCGGCGCGCGCGATGTTGCGGATGGTGGAGATCATGTTCTCGATCTGCTCGTCGCGTCGCGGAACATTCAGCATGATGTGGTCGTAAAACGGCGTGGGCACGTTCTCGAGCGCGGTCAGCTTCAGACCGTACTGTTCGACCGACACTCGGAGCTTGACCAGGTCATGCAGCTCCCAGCGCTGGGCGCCTGGCAGCAAGGGTGTGTTGAGCAGAACGTCCGTCGCCCCGTATTCCGCGGCAAAGCGCAGAAATTCGGTGCTGTCTACGTTGAACTGTCCGAATCCAGGTCGCATCTTGAGGTTCTCCTTCATCCTTTGATGGAGCCGCCCGTGAGGCCCTGCACGACGAAGCGCTGCGCCAGGAAGTACAGGATCATCACCGGCAAGGCGGAAA
>JAFAPL010000744.1 GCA_019247135.1 Chloroflexota bacterium
TGGCGCGGCTCCGCTCCGATTTTCGAAACTCACTCGCATTGCAGCGCGGGCTGTCGGCCGTCGTGTGACTCTTGTACCGGTGCCATTGCAGGCCGCGCTGCTCGCTGCGCGGATCACACGCATCGTCACTCCGGAGCAGATTCTGCGGCTCGCGGAGGACAAGGCGTTCGACCATACCGCTGCCGTACACGACTTCGGGTTTCGGCCGCACACATTTGAAGAGGGCGTGCAACTCGAGGCGCGGAACCTGGGCCTGGCCGGCTGAGCGATCAATCAATCCGGAGCGCCGATGGCGCTGGAGATTGATCGTGCGGTGCGGGCCGTGGCCTGACCGATGCGCGGCAGGTCGTCCACTGGTAATGACGCGACCAGTCCAACCACCAGGAGCGCCGCCGCCACTCGGCCGCGGGCGTCGAACACCGGCGCGGCGGTCGCCCGCACTCCAGCCAGGTACTCCTCGTCGTCAGTCGCGTAGCCGAGGCGGCGCGTTTGTTCGAGCTCGGCCGCGTACTCGGCAGGGTCGATGATAGTGCGCGCGGTTGAGTGTGTTCGCTGGGCGAGATATTCGGCGCGTTCGGTGTCGCCGCGGTAGGCGAGAAAAACCTTGCCGGTGGCTCCGGCGGCGAGGCGGATGCGCCGGCCGATCGTCGCCGACACTTCGAGCGCGACGCGACCCCCGTCGACCTTGTCTACGATGGTGGCGCGGTCGCCGTCAGGTACGAGGAGGAGAACGGCGCCGTTGACGCCGGCGGCGAGCTCGGTGAGAAACGGGCGGGCGACGTTGGCTACGTCGACCTGGCCGAGGGCGGCCATGCCCAGACGCGCCAGGCGCGGGCCGAGGCGATACAGCTTTCGGGCCTCGTCGCGTTCGACCAGGCCGTGGGCACGTAAGGTCTCGAGCAGGTCGCGCATCGTGCCTTTGTTGATGCCGAGCTGGCGTGCGAGCTCGGAGATGGTCATCGGTCGAGCGTCCGACTCGAGCAACTCGAGGAGATGGGCCGCGCGGTCGACCGCGGGCACGAGCCGGGGAGTCGCGGAGGGGAGCACGGGTTGTCTAGAAAAGGATAGGCGGCTGGGTTTGCGGCGGGCGTTGTTTGCGGCCCGCCACCCCCACCCGCCGCCCTTGCCAGCCTAAGAGCCAACCGTCACGCGAGGCGTCACGTGGACCGTCACGTGAAGCGTCACGCGGGCGCTAGACACGCCCGACGCGTCACGCGGAGCGTCACGTGGGAGTTACAGAACGCCGAGCCGTCACGCGAAGCGTCACGCTGACGCCGTACAGCCCGAGGCAGCACGCAAAGCGTCACGTGGAGCGTCACCTGAGACATAGATGGCCGAAAATGCCGTGCGACAGGGCGCCAGCCACTGCGCCGTCCGCTGCCCCGCACGGCGCGTCGTTCAGCGACCGAGTATCGCTTACAATACGTGGTTGCGTAGGCCATACCCGTATGCAGGCGAATGCTCCAGCACCACGCCTCGCTCTAAGCCTCGACGTCAATGGCGAGACGGTGCCGGTCTTCGTCCCCGTCCACAAGACGCTCCTGGAAGTCCTCCGCGAAGATCTCGACCTTACCGGGACCAAGCACGGCTGTGAGCTCGGCGAGTGTGGCGCCTGCGCGGTGCTCGTCGACGGTGAGCCCATCCTCTCCTGCCTCGCCTTGCCGGTCGAGCATCAGGCTCCGCAGAAAATCGTCACCGTCGAGGGCCTGGCTCATGGCGCCACGCCGCACCCGTTGCAGGAGACGTTTGCGGAGCTCGGTGCCGCGCAATGCGGCTACTGCACGCCAGGCATGCTGGTGACCGCCAAAGCCCTGCTGGATTCCAATCCGCGGCCGAGCCGAGAAGACATCGTCGAAGCGCTGGGCGGCAATCTCTGCCGCTGCACCGGCTACGTCAAGATCTTCGAAGCGGTCGAAATGGCTGCGGAGCGAGCACACACGGCATGACTCAGGAAGAGTTCGACGTCATCGGGACCTCGGTCGTCAAACCGGACGGGTTATCCAAGACACTGGGTCAGGCACGCTACGCGGATGACTTGAAGTTGCCGCGCATGGCGTTCTGCCGACTGTTGAGAAGCACGCGGCCGCACGCGCGCATCGTCTCGATCGACACGAGCGCCGCCGAGCAGCTGAGTGGCGTTCTGAAAGTCATCACTGGCAACGACCTGCCAGTGAAGTACGGCGTGCTCCCCGTCGGCCAGGACGAGGAGGCGCTGTGCACGGACAAAGTGCGGTTCGTCGGCGACGCGGTTGCGGCCGTGGCGGCTGTCGACGAGGAAACGGCGGAGCGCGCGCTCGACGCCATCGATGTCGTCTACGCCGATCTGCCGACGTATC
>JAFAPL010000718.1 GCA_019247135.1 Chloroflexota bacterium
AACCCTCACCCCCTCGCCCCCTCTCCCTGGCCAGGGAGAGGGGGTTGGGGGAGTGGGTCGAAACTCCGGAGGGACTTGTGCCGAATTGTACTCGGCGGTGTGCCGCTCGACGGCTCGCATCAATGCGCGGTACTAGCTCGAGGCCGCCAGCGTTGTCAGCGAGCGTGGTGGCATCGCCAGCTCGACGGCGCCGTTCTGGACCGCCACTCGACCCAGCGACTCGGCCTTGTGCCCGCGGTCGGTGCGGAACACGTCGAGCTCGCCGGCGCTCCTGCCGTTCAGCCGCACGTCGAGATCGACGGGATCAGAGCCCTGGTTGACGATGAAGATGGCGGGGCGGCCCTGGGCAGTCTGGACGGCGAGAGTAGACAAGCCTTCGACGTCGTCCTGTGTGGAAGTGAGCACGCGGGTGCCCGGGCGCAGGTAGGGCAGCACCTGCAGCAGGCCGAAATACCGCGTCCGCGGCGCGAACTGTTGCGCCGGACCGCGCAACAGGCCCCAGCGTGTGATCGCGTCGTGGCCCGGCTGCAGGTAGTCGACGGCGTCCCAGTACACCGCGGCGTCCACTCCGTTGTCATAGTGCGACAAGAGCGTGTTCACGACGTCGAGCGTGAAGCCGACGCGGTCATCAGCTTCCTGTCCCGCGTCGAGGTCGCCATAGCCAAACGACGTGTACTCGGTGACTACCACGGGAAGCTGAGGATCATGCGAGTGCACGTAGTCAACGACCGTGCGAACGTCGGTGTTCGCGTCGTACTCGTGGAATCCAACGAACGCCATGGAGCTCTCGATCGCGGGGTCGTCGAGCAACAAGGGCAGATATTGCATCGCCTCGTCCGCATTTGCCGTGTCGGGCCCGTAAAGCCGGACGCCCAGCGGCGCGAGCCGCGGCGCCAGTTGATGGGCGATGTACGCAAGGCCGTCAGGCGGGATCTGGTTACCGTCACCGCCGTCCGGTTCGTTGGCGATGGTTGTGGCCCAGATCGAGATCCCCTGGCGCTGAATGAAATCGACCACAGTCGCGACATACGTCACGTAGTCGTCGTAGTGGCTAGGCTCGAGCGTGCCGCGACGTGTTCCGTCGTCGGTGAATTGGGCGGGGCCACCCCACACGCCGAGAACGATGCGCACGTCCGAGTTCTCCAGTTGTTTCATGAATGCCCAACTGTCGGCGTATTGCGGCGAGGACAGGACGGCCTCGTAGACATCCGGACCAAGCTCACCGGCGGAGAGGTCGGGCGGCGCCGCCGGCAAGAGACCCGTATCGACGCGTCCGATTGCTGGATTGAACGGCTCCAGGATGTCGCGCGCGAAGACATCGTGGAAACCGGGACAGGTCCAGAGCGCATGCTCGAGGTTGAAGCCCGTCCCGAGGATCGGCGCGTGGGCACTGGCGGAGTCGAGGGCGACCTTTAAGGTTGCGCGCCGAGTCGGGCCAGGGTCTGGGACGTGGGTCTGGACGTTCTCAGGCCACGGCGGCAAACCGACCGGGCCAGGATCACAGCCGGTCCAGAAGCGGGTCTCCTGCATCGCGTCAAGGGTGACCCCACTGGTGCCGCGGCCGGTGCTGATGATCAGTAAGGCACTCGCCAGCGCGGCGACCACTCCGCGCGCGGTCATCGTCTCAACTCTAAATGTACGCTCATTTAGCCGTGCTCGAGGCGGGGCAGATCGACCGAGTACAGGTAGCGGTCGCCGCGAACCAGGCTCTCGTGCCACTCGATTGGTCCGCGTTCTGACCAGGTGGTGCGCTCGACCTGGAACGCCGCCGAGCCCGGCCGCAAGGTCAGCAATTTGGCCAGCGCGCGACTGAGCACTACCGGGCGGATCGTTTCGTGGGCGCGTGCGATGTGCAGGCCGAGGCTGCGCTCGAGCGCGTCGTAGATGGAGCCGTGTTCGAGCACCGCGCTCGTGAGCGTCGCCGCGAGCGCGGCCGGGAACCACGCGGTTTCGATGACCAGTGGCTCCCCGCCGGCCGTCCGCAAGCGCACGATCCGTTCGACGGGAGCCCCGCTGGGGAGTCCGAGATGCCGAGCCTGCTCGCGCGGTGCCGGCACGGACTCGCGACTGAGGATGTAGGAGCGCTGATCCAGGCCGCGTGCGCTAACCTCCCACGCGAATGCGTAAAAGCCGGCCAGGCTGCGCTCGGTGACGCCCTCGCCGCCAGGCGCCAACACGCGCGTGCCGCGCCCACGCTCGCGTTGCAACAAGCCTTCGCCCGCAAGCGCGTTCAGCGCATGCCGGACGGTGTGCCGGCTCAGGTGAAGCTCCGCCGCCAGCTCCAGCTCACCCGGCAATGCCGTGCCGGTGGGAATCTCGCCTGCGCGGATCAGCCGCCGCAACGCGGCTTCGAGCTGAGTGTGCAGCGGCGCGCCACCCGTGGGCCGGAGCAGGCGGGCCAAAGCGAACGCAGTCAGCGTGTCCGCTTCGCCATTCAGTTGCGCCTGTTTGCCTTCCACGACTTAATGTCCGTACATTATGACGAGAGTGATGGCTGATCGTACGCCTCAGATTATGGGTCGCGGGCCAACGCTGCGCCTCGCCGCGTCAGCGCTGGCACCTCTGGGTCGAGCCTGCCATCCGCCGCTCCGCCTTACGCTGTTTACCTTACTGTTGTACGTCTGTTTGCGGCCCGCGCTCGCATTCGGCCATCAGTCGAGCGTGGCCGCCATCGCGTGGCTGAGCCACGCTCTCGTTGCAACAGGCTTTTGGCAGCCCATGATCGGTTGGTTAGGGGTGGACCCGATTTACGCCGGGGCGGCGGTCCGCGCCGTTGGAGGCTGCGAGGTCAGCGGTCTGGCCGTCGCCGGCCCGCCTGGACAGATGCTCCACCAGCTGTTGCCGAGCGTGTTCGCCGATCCAGCGTCGCTGGCTGCAGGCGCCAGCGTCAGCACGGTTGTTGTCGCTGGTGCGCCGGCATTGGGACGAGGCGTCGCCATGCTCGGCGCCGACGGCGTATGGCTCGCGATCGGCTGCTGGCTGGTGTGGCACTGGAGGCGCCGTAACTGGAGCGTGGTCCTGCTCGGTCTGCTCATTCAGGGCCAGATCGCAATCAATCACTTGCTGGACGCGCATGTTCGACCGGGTGACATTGAGGCATCCGGACTGCCGTTCGCGCTTGCGGTCGCGGCCCCGGCGGTTGGCTGGTTCACGCTCGGTCTGGCGCGGCTCCCGGAAACGCTGCAGCGCGTGCTGATCGGCGGGCTCCTGTTGGTCCTGGGGTATGCCGTGGCGCTGTGTGTGCTGCTGGTGGGCTGGAGCATCGGACGGCTCATGCGACTGCGGCGTCGCCCGGCGCCTCCGCGGTCCAGCCCACGCTGCGCTTCGCTTCGCGGGGTGCACCCACGCTCCGCTTCGCTTCGCGGGGTGCACGCTCGGAGCACGACCCCGCAGAAGGTGCCGCTGGCATTCGGGATCGCGGCGGCGATCGTGGCCGCGGTGTCGCCCGTCGGTGCACTCGCTGTAGGCGCCACGAACTGGCAGATGGGGACCGCGGTCGTTCCGAGCGGCCGCTCGCTCACGCCTGGAGCCGCCGGACGGCAGCGGGCGCTCATCTACTCGCCACGCACGGCTGGAGCAACGCCCGTGAGTATCGAGCCGCGCGTTGGCGGCGGCTGGCGCTACATCGTCAACGGCCAGGCGGAAGTCATCCGAGGCGTCGGCTACAACCCGTGGTATGCGTCGCTCAGCCCCGCCGACCGGGCGACGCTGTATGCGCGCGACTTCAGCGCCATGCGGCAACTGGGCATCAACACCATCGAGGGCTGGTTCGAAGGCCAGTTCGACAGCATCACGCTCGACTATGCGGCGCGCAACGGCATCGGCGTGCTCATGCCGTTCGAGCTCAATCAGGACCTGAACTACGCCGATCCAGGCGTGCAGGCCAGCATCCTGGACCGAGTGAGCGCGTACGTGTTGCGCTACAAGGACCAGCCCGCGGTGCGCATGTGGGCGCCCGGCAACGAGAACTTGCATCGGGTGCTGTATCCGCACTGGACCAGTCAGGAAAACGATCCGACGGCGCGGGCGCGCGCGGACGCATTTGCTGCCTTCTTGCCCGTCCTGGTGGACCGCATTCATGAGCTCGATCCCGCCCACCCGGTCGTGTATCGCGATGCGGAAGATCTGTACCTGGGTCGGATCGCCACCGCGATGGGCTCCGGTCGGCCGTGGCTCGTATACGGGGCGAACGTGTACGCGCTCGGACGTTTGCAGGACGTCGTCGGCAAGTGGCCCGTGCAGTGGCCGGGACGGCCGCTCCTGATCTCGGAGTACGCGCCGGGAGGCGTTGGGCCGGCGGAGCGCGCCGCTGGATATCAGCAGGACTGGAACGTGATCCGCTCGCGGCCGGATGCCGTTATCGGCGGCCTGGCGTATACCTGGGCGACGAACGGGCCCGAGGATCTGGACCGTATCTTCGGCATGGTCGACCCGAACGGGGTAGCCACCGACGGCGCTCTGGCTGCGATCAGCGCCGCGTACTACTCCGACGCGGTCGTTGCGGACGACTCGCCGCCGCCGAACTGAGCGTCGTCTAAGCCGAGCCGAGCCCGCGTGTCCGCGCCGCGAGCATGAAGCTCCAGGCCGCCGGCACAATCGACCCGTACAGGCCGGCGATGGCCATGTTGCGTTATGCCGCGTGCAGCATGCCCCCGGGCGCCTGCGGGGCTGAACGGCGAGGTGCGCCACCCGGTAAGGTAGGTTGCGCGATGACGGAATCACCCAACGGCCACGACATGCCTATGTCCGGCATTCGTCTGCTGGATCTGACACTGGCGCGCGCCGGGCCGACCGCGGTGCGCCACCTCGCCGATTGGGGCGCCGACGTGATTCGCATCGAGCCGCCTACTCAGACCGACGAAACCCTCGGCCTGCGCCACGGTTTCGATTTTCAGAACCTGCACCGCAACAAGCGGGCGATCCGGCTCGACCTGAAGTCTCCCGAGGGACACGACGCCTTCATGCGGCTCGTGAAAACCGCCGACGTGATCGTCGAAAACATGCGCCCAACGGTCAAACACCGGCTGCACGTCGCCTACGACGACGCGCGGACGGTCAATCCCCGGATCATCTACGGCAGCATCAGCGGGTTCGGTCAGGACGGACCGTACGGCCATCGCGCCGGCGTCGACCAGATCGCTCAGGGGATGGGCGGTCTCATGTCGATCACTGGTCTGCCGGGCCAGGGCCCCGTTCGTGTCGGGGTACCGATCGACGACCTGGTGGCGGGTACGCTTCTCGCGCTCGGCATCTCCATGGCGCTGGTCGAGCGAACGCGCACCGGCGTCGGTCGCTGGGTGTATACGAGCCTCCTCGAGGCACAGATCTTCATGCTGGATTTTCAAGCGTCGCGTTGGCTCATGGCCGGCGAGGTCGCCCAGCAAGCCGGCAACGACCACCCGACCGGGATCCCAACCGGCGTCTTTCCGACGACCGACGGCCACATCAACATCGCCGCGAGTGGCGGGCGGATGTGGGACCGCTTCTGCGAGACGCTCGGCCATCCGGAGTGGAAAGACAAGCCGGAATGGCAGACGCAGGCCGGACGCAGCGCCAATCGTCAGGCGATCAACGCGGCCATCGGAGAGATTACTCGCACTCAATCGGCGGACCACTGGATCACCCTGTTCGACGAGGCCGGCATCCCATGCGGGCCCATCTACACGATCGATCAGGTGTTTGGTGACCCGCAGGTCCAGCATCTCGGCATGGCGACGCCGATGCGTCGGTCACCCGATCGCGGTGGTGATACGTGCGTCGTCGCCTCACCGCTGAACTTCAGCGAACTGCGCCGCGATATCCGTCGACCCACTCCGGAGGCCGGCGACAACACCGACGAGGTTCTGCAGTCAATCGGCTACTCGGATGACGACATCGCGCACTTGCGTGAGAAAGGGATCGTATGACGATGGTGGAGGAACTCACGCGCGACATGGCCGTGCGCGAGTACGCCAACGGAAAGATGCTGTCCGCAAGGGAGGACGGCGTCGGCGTGGTCACGTTCAACCAACCCGAGAAGCACAACGCCATGTCAGTCGAGATGTGGGTTGGCCTGGCCGAGATCCTCGACGATTTCGCCGCCGACGACTCAGTCCGCATCGTCGTGATGACCGGCGGAGGTGGGCGCGCGTTTGTGTCTGGCGCCGATATCAGTCAATTCGAACAGCGGCGCGCCAATGCGGACGCGCAGCGCGAGTATGATCAGCAGACTGCACTCGGCCGCCAGCGACTGAATACCTTCCGCAAGCCCACCATTGCCGCGATTCGCGGCTACTGTCTTGGCGGTGGGCTCGCTCTGGCCATGCAGGCCGACCTGCGGATCTCCGATACGACGGGCCAGTTCGGTATCCCGGCGGTGCGCCTCGGATTAGCGTACGGTTTCGAAGGTCTGCGACGATTGGTGACGCTCGTCGGCCAGGCGAACGCGCGCATGCTGATGTACACCGGCAGCCGCATTCGCGCGGATGACGCGCTGCGCATCGGGTTGGTGAACCAGGTCGTAGACCCGGACCAGCTTCGACCGACGGTGTTCGACCTGGCCAGGCAGATTGCGTCGAATGCGCCGCTTTCTGTCGCGGCCGCCAAGCTGGGCATCGACCAGGTGCTGTTGGACCCGGCCGATCGTGACCTGGCGGCGCTGACCGCCGCGACGGCCGCGTGCTTCAACTCGGAAGACTACCGCGAGGGACGCACGGCATTTCGCGAGAAGCGCCAGCCGCATTTTGTGGGCCGTTGAGCAGGTTGGAGCCCCTTAGCGGAGTCATCGTCCTCGACCTTGCGAGCGCGGTTGCTGGCGCATACGCGGGCAAATTACTCGCCGACCTCGGCGCGGGCGTCTTCAAACCCGCCGAGTCATCAGATGAGCCGTTGTGGCGCTATCTCAATGCTGGCAAACGCAAAGGTGAACCCGCGGAACCGGACATCATCCTCGAGGATGGCGTCATGGACGCGAGCCACGCGCGCTCGAACGATCGCGCCGTCGTCGTATCAGTACGGCCGTTTGGCACCTTCGGACCGCGGGCCAATTGGAGTGGCAACGACCTGATCGCTTTTCACAGCTCCGGATTCGCATACGCGTTCCCGGCTCCACAAGTCGAGAGTCTCGATCTGCCACCTCTCAACGCGCCAACCTACGCGGCGGACTTTCTCGCTGGCCAGGTAGCAGCCGTCGCCGCCGTCCATGGCCTGCTGGTTGGACGGGGATGTCATCTCGAGGTCTCCGAACAGGAAGCACTCGCGGCGGCGAATCATTCGCAGTTCAACCGCCTGTCCCAGGGCCCCACGCAGCGCATCGTTTCGGATCGGCCGTCCAACTCCCTCGTTGCGCTGTTACCGTGTTCAGACGGTTGGGTTGGGATCTCTCCACGCGAGGAGCACCAGTGGGCGCGCTGGCTGGAAGTGATGGGAACCCCGGAATGGGCGGCGGACCCACGCTTTGCCGACCGCGTGTCG
>JAFAPL010000752.1 GCA_019247135.1 Chloroflexota bacterium
CGAGGTAGACGTCAATGCGATCGAAGCCCGTCGCCTGACGGTCGAAGTCGCAGTACGGACAGATCGAGAGGCAGAAAGGGAAGTGGATGTACAGAGCGAGCGAAGTCGTGAGCACTAGTCTCGCACGTCGCGCGCGTTATTCTGTGCTCATATTCGTCGAGCGAGAGCCGCCTGCCCCGGGTAGGGTGTGACAACGGCGACTTGCCAGCATCGACTTCACTGAATGATCCACGACTCACGACTGCTATGAAACGCTCCATGATGTGCGGCGAAGTCCGCGCCGCGCACGTCGACCAATCTGTCACCCTGCAAGGCTGGGTGCACACCGTGCGCGATCACGGCGGCCTGATCTTCATCGACCTGCGCGATCGCTCCGGATTGGTCCAGGTGCTGATCAACCCGTCCAGCGCACCTGAAGCGCACGCGGTCGCCTCCGAGGTCCGCGATGAGTTCGTCGTCGAGGTCTGCGGCATCGTTCAGCGCCGCCCAGCCGGTAGTGAGAACCCGCGCATCGGCACCGGCGAAATCGAAGTCCATGCGGAAAGCATCGAGGTGCTGAACCCGAGCCTGCCCTTGCCGTTCCAGGTCGCCGAGGACACGCCCGTCGACGAGCGCTTGCGGTTGCAGTATCGCTATCTGGACCTGCGCCGAACGCGCATGACACGCAACATCGTGTTCCGCCATCGGGTGATCAAGTACATCCGCGACTTCATGGACGCGGCCGGCTTCATCGAGGTGGAAACGCCGATTCTCGCCAACCCGACGCCCGAGGGTGCGCGCGACTTTCTCGTGCCCAGCCGCCTGCACCAGGGCAGCTTCTATGCGTTGCCGCAAAGCCCGCAGCAATACAAGCAGCTCTGCATGGTCGCGGGCATGGATCGCTATTTTCAGATTGCGCGGTGCTTCCGCGACGAAGACCTGCGCGCGAATCGCGCCGTCGAGTTCACCCAGCTCGATCTCGAGATGTCGTTCGTCGAGCCAGAGGACGTGTTCGCGGTCTGCGAAGATCTGTTCAGCGGTCTGACCGAATCGCTCACGGACAAACGGGTGATGAGAAGGCCCTGGCCGCGCATCTCGTGGCAGGAAGCCATGGACCGCTACGGCTCCGACAAGCCGGATCTTCGCTACGAGCTGCCAATCGTCGACGTCTCTGAGATCGCGGGCGCAACCGAGTTTCAGGTGTTCCGCGGGACGGTGGAGTCGGGCGGTGTGGTCCGTGCGCTGCGAGCGCCAGGCGCTGGTGGCGTGACCCGCCGACAGGTGGACGAGCTGACGGAAATAGCGAAGTCCGTGGGCGCGCGCGGCCTGGCGTGGGCTGCACTCGGCGATGAGCTCCGATCTTCGTTCGCCCGCTTTCTCACCGAGGGTCAACTGAATGCCCTCTCGAGCCGCCTCGAAGCGCAACCGGGCGATCTCGTGCTGCTGGTCGCGGACAAGTTGCCGGTGGCTCGTGCGACGATGGGTCGACTACGAAGCGAAATGGCAGTCCGTCTGGGCCTGGTCCCCAGAGACGTGGTCGCGTGGGCGTTCGTCACCGAGTTTCCCTGGTTCGAGCGCGACGAGCTGACCGGGCGGCTGACCTTCATGCACCACCCGTTCACCATGCCTTACGAGCAAGACCTGCCGTTGCTGGGCACCGATCCACTCTGCGTTCGCGCCAGGGCGTACGACATCGTCGCCAACGGCGAAGAGCACGCCAGTGGCAGCATCCGCGTTCACCGCGCCGACATCCAGGCCAGGCTGTTCGAGCTGCTCGGCTACTCGCCCGAGCGAATCCAGTCCAACTTCGGACACATTCTCACGGCCTTCCAGTATGGTGCGCCGCCCCACGGTGGCATCGCGCCTGGCCTGGACCGCATCATCGCGATGCTGCTCGACGAGGACAACATCCGCGAGGTCATCCCCTATCCCAAGAACCAGAGCGCCCAGGACCTGATGATGAGCGCGCCCGCGCCGGTCGCGCCCGCACAGCTCGAAGAGCTGAACATCAGACTGGTCGAGCCGCCGCCTCAGGCGACTTGAACGCTGCGCTAGGATTCTGCTGACCGCGCTCCATCACCATGTTTCAACCTGTCCCCGACAAGCCCGATTTCCCGTCCCTCGAACGCCGCATCCTCGATTTCTGGGACGAAACGCAGGCATTTGAGGTCCTGCGCGCCAGGCTAGCCACATCGGAGAAGCAGTTCTCGTTCATCGACGGGCCGATCACGGCCAACGGCGCAATGGGCGTCCATCACGCGTGGGGACGCACGTACAAGGACCTGTACCTGCGCTACAAGGCGATGACCGGGCACAACTTGCGCTGGCAGAACGGTTTCGACTGCCAGGGGCTGTGGGTCGAGGTCGAGGCTGAGAAAGACCTGGGCTTCTCCACGAAGCGCGACATCGAACGCTACGGAGTGGCCGAGTTCGTCCAGTACTGCAAGAACCGAGTTTTGAAGTTCGCTCGATTGATCACCGAGCAAAGCATCCGCCTCGGTATGTGGATGGACTGGGCTGACTCGTACTACACGATGTCGGAGGCCAACAACTTCACCATCTGGCGCGTCATCAAGACGTGTCAGGAGCGGGGCTGGCTCTACAGGGGCCACGACGTCATGCCGTGGTGTCCGCGCTGCGGCACGGGGATCAGCAACATGGAGATCGAGACCGAGGGCTACGCCGAGGTCACCCACCTGAGTCTGTACGTGAAGCTGCCTCTTCTGGACCGCCCCGGCGAAAGCCTCCTTGTCTGGACGACGACTCCCTGGACGCTGAGCGCGAACGTTGCTGCCGCCGTTCACCCCGAGTTGACGTACGCACGCGCGAAAAAGGGCGACCAGACCGTCATCCTCGCCGAACCGCTGGTGAACGGCGTGCTCGGACCAGGCTGGGACGTGGTGCAGCACTTGAGGGGTGAAGAGCTCGTGGGCTGGCGCTACGCAGGCCCGTTCGACGAGCTGCCGGCGCAGAAGGGCGTCGAGCACCGGGTCATCCCGTGGGACGAGGTCAGCCAGGACGAAGGCATGGGCATCGTCCATATCGCCCCCGGCTGCGGCGAAGAAGACTTTCAGTTGGGCAAAGAGTTTGGTTTGCCTGCGATCGCGCCCCTCGACGAGAGCGGCATCTACGTCGATGGCTTCGGTTGGCTCACGGGCAAGAGCGTCAATGAAGTCGGCGCGCTGATCGCCGACGACCTGGAACAGAAGCACGTGTTGCTCAAACGGCAGCAGTACGCGCATCGATATCCGCATTGCTGGCGCTGCGGCACCGAGCTCGTGTTCAGACTTGTCGACGAGTGGTTCATCAGCGTGGCCGAGCTACGCCAGATGCTCATCGACATCACGCGTCAGATCCGCTGGATCCCCGACTTCGGCCTGGAGCGCGAGCTCGACTGGCTGCGGAACATGCACGACTGGATGATCTCGAAGAAGCGCTACTGGGGCCTCGCCTTGCCGATCTGGTTTTGCGAGGACTGTCAGAGCTTCGATGTGATCGGCAGCCGCGAAGAGCTACAGGAGCGAGCCGTCGAGGGCTGGGGCGAATTCGAAGGGCATACCCCCCATCGACCCTGGATCGATCGGGTGAAGATCGCCTGCGGGACATGCGGCAAACACATCAGCCGAATCCCGGACGTCGGAAATCCGTGGCTGGACGCTGGCATCGTTCCCTTCTCGACACTCGATTACGACCACGATCCGCAACATTGGCGAAAGTGGTTTCCTGCCGACTTCATCACCGAGAGCTTTCCGGGGCAGTACCGCAACTGGTTCTATTCGCTGCTCGTCATGAGCGCGGTCCTGGAGAACAAGCCGCCGTTCATGTCGGTGCTCGGCTACGGCACCCTGCGCGGTGAAGATGGCCGACCGATGCACAAGAGCTGGGGTAACGCCATCGCGTTCGACGAAGCCGCCGACCGCGCCGGGGCGGATGTCATGCGCTGGGTGTTCTCGTTGCACAACCCCGCCGCGCCGAACCTGAACTTCGGCTGGAAACTGACGGAGGAAACTAAGCGGCGTCTTCTGAAGATCTGGGAGAGCTACAAGTTCTTCGTGTTGTACGCCAGCCTCGAACAGTGGCGTCCTGGCTCGGCGCCGGCGCTGCTCGAGCGGTCCGAGCTGGATCGCTGGCTGGCCTCGCGGTTGAACACGCTCGTTGGCTTTGTGCGCGAGCGTCTCGACGATGTCGATGCGATGAACGCCGCTCGGGCGATCGAAGATTTTGTGGAAGAGCTGAGTAACTGGTACATCCGCCGCAGCCGCGCGCGCTTCCAGGTACCGGGTGCGAACGCCGATCCCGCCGCGATGGCTACGCTGTACGACGCGCTCACAACTCTGACGCGCCTGTTGGCTCCGTTCCTGCCGTTTCTGAGCGAAGAGCTTTTCCAGAACCTGGTTCGCGGCGTGGACGCGACTGCCCCAACCAGCGTGCACCACACAGACTATCCCGTGGTACAGCCCGAAGTGCAGGACGCTGATCTCGAACGTGTGATGGCCTGGACGCGCCAGGTCGCCAGCCTTGGCAACGCCGCCCGCAAAGGCGCAGGTATTCGCTTACGTCAACCGCTACTCACGCTGCGGGTATCTGGCGGCTCGACGTTCGATGCCCTTCCCGAGTGGGCGTCTGCTTTGCTCCGAGACGAGCTCAACGTCAAGCGCGTCGAGTACGCGCGCGAGCTGAGTGAAGCTGTCCGCCCGCGTGCCGAAGCCAATCCCAAGCTGCTCGGTCCGAAGTACGGCAAAGACTATCCGCGCATTCGGGCCGCGCTCCAGGCAGGCGATTTCTCCGTCCTCGACGATCGGCGTGTACGCGTCCTCGACTGGACCCTCGAACCCGACGAAGTCTCCATTTCGCTCGAGCCCGCGCCCGGTTTTGCCGCCGTGGCCGACGCTGGAATTCTGGTTGTGCTCGACACGAATCTCACGCCCGAGCTCATTGCGGAGGGCCGTGCGCGCGAGGTCGTGCGGTTGATCCAGGACGCCCGAAAACAGGCCGGTTTCGAGGTATCGGACCGCATCACGATCCGCTACACCGCCGCCGATGGCATAGCCCAGGCGTTCCAGCGTCACGCCGACTACATCCAGCGCGAAACATTGGCCACGCGCCTCGAGCCAGGCCTGGACTCTGCCTCTGAGCCCGAGTGGCACCGCGCAGCGGACCAGATCGACGGTCACCCCGTTGTGGTGGCCGTCCAGCGCAGTCGCTCCGCATGATGCCCTCAATTCCTCGCCGCCGCGGCCCGCATGAGCAGAGCGCAGGACTGTCGGCGCAATGAGCAGCGACGCACTGCCTGTCCCCGTGGACGCGCCACGCGAGCGGGCCTTTCCCATTCGCGGCCTGTTGTTCCTCGGCCTGGCCGTGCTGGTCGTGGTGGCCGACCAGATCACCAAACGTCTTGCCGAAGACCGCCTGTATCGCAGCGGCGCGCGCTCCGTCCCTATTCCGGGCACTGCGGACCTCTTGAGGCTCACCTACGTCGAGAATCGCGGGGCCGCCTTCGGCCTGCTGCAAGACCAGACCGCGTTCTTCGTCTTCGTCGGCATCATCGTCATCGGAGTCATCGCCGCCAGCTACCGCTACCTGCCACGCTCCGGGTTCATCCTCCACCTGGCACTCGGCCTGCAGCTCGGCGGGGCCATCGGCAATCTCATCGACCGTGTCCGTCAGGGCTACGTGGTCGACTTCGTCGACTTCGGCTATCGCTCGAACTGGTGGCCTGTGTTCAACGTCGCCGACTCCGCCATCGTGGTCGGCGTCGCGCTGCTTGCTCTAACGGCTCTGAGGTCCACCGAGGAGCCCGCCTCGACCGGAGATGCCAGCGGCTGAGGCGAGCGAGCGACGGCGTTTACGAGCCGTCACTCGCGACGCGCCGACCGGCCGCATCGTGGTGGTCCCGCCGTTCGCCGCTGGCGATCGGCTGGACGGCTTTCTCATGCGCCACGGTGGCGAGCCAGACCGCTCCCGCTCCGAATGGCAGCGCCTGATCGGCCTCGAAGCTGTCCGCCTGAACGGGCAGCCATCCAAGCCAAGCCAGCGCGTCGCGACGGGCGACCGGGTACTGGTGGCTCACGCACCGCGTCAGCTCGATCTTCCACCAGACGAGGACGTGCCGTTCAACGTCATCTATGAGGACGCGGCCATGCTCGTGGTCGACAAACCCGCCGGCCTCGTGGTGCATCCGGCGCCCGGAAACGAGCACGGCACGCTGGTCAACGGCCTGCTGGCGCGCTTTCCGGAGTTGCGCGATGACTCGGGCGATCTGCGGCCTGGCATCGTGCACCGCCTCGACAAGGACACATCAGGGTTGATGGTGGTCGGCCGGACGCTCGCCGCGACGGCGAACCTGCAGCGTCAGATGCAGGCACGCACAACGGAAAAGCGCTACCTCCTGCTGGTGCGCGGCAACATCGATGAGGACGAAGGTCTGATCGACGCGCCGATCGCACGCGACCTGCGCAATCGTCAGCGCATGTCGGTCCGCGCGGGCGGTCGTTCAGCCCAGACCCGCTTTTCTGTACGTGAGCGTTTGGGTGAGTACACGCTGGTCGAAGCGCTGTTGTTGACGGGTAGAACGCATCAACTGCGCGTACACTTCGCTTCGATTGGACGACCCGTCGCCGGTGACGACACCTACGGCGCCGGTCGTCGACCGCCAGCACTGGCACGCCAGTTTGTCCACTCGTGGAAGCTGCGCCTCGAGAGTCCTGCCGACGGTGTCGAGCACACGTTTCAGGCAGATCTTCCGCCCGAGTTGGCGGATGTTCTGGAGCGCCTCCGTCGACGCGCTAAGGTATAGGCGTGGTCGTTCGCACCAGGACGGCGCCGTCGCCGACTGGCGACCCGCACATCGGCACCGCCTATCGCGCGCTCTTTGACTCCGTCTTCGCGCGTCATGAAGGCGGTCAGTACCTGCTGCGCATCGAAGACACAGACCGCGCGCGCTACGTCGACACGAGCGAGGACCAGATTTTCGAGACGCTGCGCTGGCTCAATATCGACTGGGATGAAGGCCCGGATAAGCCGGGCCCACACGCGCCGTATCGTCAGTCAGAGCGTCTGCCGCTGTATCGCGAGCACGCCGAACGTCTCGTCGAATCAGGCAATGCGTATTACTGCTGGTGTTCGCCACAACGTCTCGAAGACGTTCGTGCCGAGCAGCAGAAGCGTAAGCAACCGCCTCGCTACGACCGGTTCTGCCTCGGCAAATCCGAGGAGCAGCGTGCGAAGGAGCCCGGCTTCCAGACGCCGCCGGTCGTTCGACTCTTCGTTCCCGACGACGTTGCCCTCGAATTCGACGACGTCATCCGAGGGCGGATCAGTGCGCCACGGCCGAACGATCCGGTGCTTCTGAAATCCGACGGCTTCCCCACGTACCACCTCGCCGTCGTGGTCGACGATCACGCGATGGAGATCACGCACGTCACGCGTGGCGAAGAGTGGATCAGCTCGACCCCCATCCACCTCGAGCTGTACAGGGCATTCGGTTGGGAGCCGCCCAGGTTCGCGCACTTTCCCCTTTTGAGGAACCCTGATGGCTCCAAGATCAGCAAACGCAAGAACCCGGCAGCACGTCTGCTGTGGTTCGTGGAAGAGGGCTTTCTGCCCGAGGCGGTGCTGAATTATCTGGCCCTGATGGGCTGGAGCATGCCCGACGAGCGCGAGATTTTTTCGTACCAGGAGATGGTGGAGAACTTCAACTGGTCCCGCTTCAGCACCGGCGGTCCTGTCTTCGACGTGACCAAGCTGGAGTGGATGAACAACCAGTACCTCCAGCGCATGAGTGACGACGAATTTCTGGCTCGCATCGATTCGTTCTTGCCTGGTCCCGGTCAGCGCGACGGGATGCGCGTCATGGCCCCGCATCTGAAAGAGCGCCTGCACCGCTTGTGCGAGGTGCGCGAGCAGGTCGAGTTCCTGTTTACCGACGAGCTCGATCTCGACCGCGACCTGCTGGTCAAACAAGGTAACGAGGCGCTGCCCGCGGTCGAGGCGCTGCGCATGGCCGAGACCGTGCTGCGCGAGGTCGATCCATACTCCGAAAGCAACATCAATCGCGCGTTGGCGGAGGCAGTGAACGCACGAAACATCGCGAAAAAAGGTGCGTTCTACATGCCAATTCGCGTCGCGATCTCGGCCAGGACGCGTACGCCGCCGTTGACGCCCATGCTTGCCGCGCTCGGCAAACAGCGCACCCTGCGCCGCCTCCGCGACGCGATCGATCTCATCTCGCCAGGCCTGGCCTGAGTCCGCCGAGCGATTCCTGGCACATCGCCTGCACTGCCACCGTAACGTTGATCTTGAAGCTTCTCCTCGCCGCCGTCGTCGTCGCTGTGGCGGCCATCGGCTTCATGGTCCGCACTGCCGCAACGCCTGCTGGCCAGCAGCCCGCCGCGACCGCACCTGCAGCAACGCCCGCCGCGACGGCCATCGCGGCCCGGCCCGCGTCCGGCGACCAGACCGTCGTCATCACCGAAGCGATGCTCGACGACGCGCTCACCCGGCAGCTGGTGGGGCATCCGCTCGGCAGCACGCCCATGGGTCCGGCCACGCTCCAGCGTGTCCAGACGCACCTCGCTAATGGCCAGATCCAGGCGAACGGTGACGCGTTGGTTGGCGGCTCGACGGTGCCCGTATCGATGTCGAGCCGAGTGGACGTCGCGAACGGGAAACCAATCGTGACGGTTCAGGACGCCCGCGCGGCCGGGATGCCCGTTCCAGACTCGACGAAGAATTCCGTCCAGCGCGTGATGCAGTCAGAGCTCGACCAGCAGGTGCAGATGGACCAGCTTGACATCAAGTCGATCTCCGTCTCAGACGGCAGACTGGTCATCCTCGGCACGCCCCAGTCGTGAGCAGGCAGCCGCTAGGCTGCTCCAAGGTGCTCGCGGAGAAACTCCACCGCCATCGGATACGCGACCAGCTTGTTCTTGAGCTTTGCGATCTGGTGGCCCTCGTCCTCCAGCCGCAGAAACTCGACCGTCCGCCCGAGTGATCTCAGCTGACCCACCATCTGTTCCGTCTCGGAGATCGGTACTCGCGGGTCATTGGCGCCGTGAATCACCACTAATGGCGCCCTGATCCGGTCGACCTTGTTGATGGGTGAGATCGACACGAGAAAATCGCGGTCGTTTTCGAGCGATCCGTATTCCGCTTCGCGCAGGTGCCGCCGCCACGGGCCGGTGTTTTCGAGGAACGTGACGAAGTTGGCGATGCCGACCAGGTC
>JAFAPL010000887.1 GCA_019247135.1 Chloroflexota bacterium
GGTCCAGGGTAAGGCACCCACGTTCACGCCCGACTCGAGCGCTATCCCGTGGCCGAATCCGGCCTTTGACGTCCGTTACTGGTCGCTGTGCAACAACGAGGACATGAGCCCGTATCCGGTGGTCGTCGTCACAAACCCACATACCCAGGGTCAGATCTTCGGTTGCTCGGCCGACCTCGACACTCCTGTCGTCAACGGTCGATACACGTATGTGCTGTTGGCGGTGGCCGACCGCCCGCCGAACGCGACGACCGCGCACGGCGTGGCGTGGCTGCCCTACGGCGACCAGATGGCCAACGGTCAGCTGGTGCCCCAAGTTCTGCTCTGGCGCAACGTGTTGGGCAACGGGTTCGCGCACTCGGTGCAGAAGGTGCCCCAAGACGGCAGTCCCGCCTCGGCCCACGAGGTGATGGACCCCTACTACCCGCGGGTCGCCCAGTGCTCGGTCGCCACCTTCACCCACGGCAGAGCGAGTTGCGTGCTTCGCCGCCGCCCCGGACCGCCCGCCGGTGGGCGCTCGCTCCCAAGGAGCCACCCGATAAACCCGCCATCGGTCTCAGGCCGGCGGGCCTGTGGCGCAGCGAACCCGTGCGGCGAGCGAGCGGCCGTGCAGCACCGCCAGTGAACGCCAGCCAACCACTGAGTGAGAAGTCAAGATGGAGCGCAGATCTCAAACAAAGCCACAGGCGGCAAACCGCCCCCGGGTACGACGCCGTGTACGGCGCGTTGGCCCGGTTGCTGGATCGTCGCAGCTGACCCGGCGGGCGTTCGCCTGGCAACAGAAGGGGATGCTGACATCGATCGCCAGCCATCAAATCTTTGTTCGCGAGCGTCCTGGTGGGCGGGACAGGCCGCCGCTGCTGTTCCTGCATGGGTACCCGTCCAGCTCATACGACTGGCGCCACGGCGTTGAGCGGCTTGGCGACCGGCGGGTGATCATGCTCGACTTCCTGGGGTTCGGGCTCTCAGACAAGCCGCGAGACCAGGTGTACTCGCTGCTCACGCAGGCCGACATTGTCGAGAACGTGGTGGCGCGTTTCGCAGCCGAGCCGGTGATCCTCGTGGCTCACGACATGGGCAGCTCAGTCGCCACGGAGCTCCTCGCCCGTGATCTCGAGGGTCGGCTGCCCTTCGAGCTCGTCTCGGTACTGCCGTTCAACGCCAGCTTGGTGCTCGAGCGAGCGAGTCTGATGATCGTGCAGAAGCTCCTGCGTGGCCGGTTAGGACCGCTCGCAGCGCGACTCACCACAGAGTTTGCGTTCCGGAGGCAGTTCGGGGCAGTCTTCTCCCATGAGCATCCTCTGAGCGAACAGGAGGCCGCAGATCAGTGGGCGCTGTTGGCCTACAACAACGGACACCGGCTGCTTGACCGCCTCATCTTCTATCTGCACGAGCGACTCACCTACGCCCCGCGGTGGAAGGGTGCGCTCCGCGACTGGCCCGGGCGGCTCGAGCTTGCGTGGGCCGACCTCGATCCGATCTGCACCGAAGCGGTGCTCCAGGCAGTACTCCAGCTCAGGCCCCATGCGCCTCTGCAGCGTCTACGCGGCCTTGGCCATTACCCCCAGCTCGAGGACCCGGCAGCCTCCTTCCGGGTCATCGAGCGAGTCGCTGCTGAGGCGTGACGAGTGCGTCCGACGAAGTATCCGGCAAACAGGCGTGGCACGGCGAGGCTGCTCAGAATCCGGCTGGCCGCGATGCGGCGCGAGCGTCCGTTCTTCGCAGCGGCGATCACCGTCGTCGCACTGGCGGGCGGAGCGGCCGATCGGGCGCTCGCCTCGGGAGCGAGGTTGGGTACCGGTCGTGGCCAGCCACTCTCCTGGCGCTCCTGGGCTGGAACCGAGATCAGTGCGCTGGACCCCGCCCCCGCTCCGGCGGCCCAGCGTCCGCCATTTGCCCGCACGTCGACCGCGGGCGGATCGCTGTCAGGATCTAACCCGCCGAAACGGCCGCCCGACGAGCTGCTCTCGAACGAGACCACCGCCACACGGTGGGCATACGTGGCTGCCATCGCCCTGATCCACACGCGAGCCACGGCCGCCTCGCCCCCGGTCACGCGTCTGCACTGGTACACCGAGGATCGGTTCCCGGAGATCTACCTGCTGTTGCGTGCGCACTGGGACACCCGCGGCCAGGAGTGGGTGCTCCTACGAGTCCCGAGGCGCCCTAACGGCACGATCGGCTGGGTACGACGCGAGACGCTCGGCGCGTTTCACCTCACGCACGAGCAAATCGTTCTCGACCGCTCGCGGCTGCGCATCCGCCTCTACCAGGATGGGCGCCTGCGCTGGAGCGGCCCAGTGGCGGTAGGCAAGCCCTCCACCCCGACCCCGGCTGGCTACTTCTGGATCCGCGAGCGGTTCGCGATCGCGGACCGCAGCTCGGGCTACTGTGCGGTGTTTCTGAACCTTTGATAGAGCGGCCGGATTTTCTAACCCAATGCTTGGGGCTGTAGGCCGGGGTGTGGTTGGGGTAGCTTCGCTGCGCGCGGCCGTCAAGAGGCACCGCTTCGCAGCGCGCTTCGC
>JAFAPL010000895.1 GCA_019247135.1 Chloroflexota bacterium
TGACACGCACCGCGCAACGCTCCGCTACCCCCGTGGAATACCAGACGACCGTTCGCATCAACGCATCGCCCGACGCCGTCTTCGACGCGCTCACCACCGTGAACGGGCTCGCCGCGTGGTGGAGCCCTGCCACCGGCTCGGGCGAGACCGGCGGCGAGCTCAGGTTCATCATGAGTGCCCCCGAATCGCTCGTGATCCGCGTCGACGAGGCGACGCGTCCGAGGTCGGTGCGGTGGACCGTCACCGACTGCCCCTTCCTCCCCGACTGGATCGGGACCAGGCCAACCTTCACTATCACCCCGCACGACGATGACACATGCGAGCTCCACTTCCGTCACTACGGACTGAGCGAGGAGCTGGAGTGCATCGACATGTGCACTCGGAGCTGGAACCACTACATGACCAGCCTGCGCGACTACCTCGAGTCCGGCCGCGGAAGCCCGTATGGCAGCCCCGCGGATAGAGCTCGCCGCGAAGTAGAAGGGCGACCGATGTCGCCACCGCCGACGTCCATCCATCAGGAAGCACTCATCGCCGCATCGCCTCAGCAGGTGTTCGAGCTGCTCACCAGCGGCAGCCTGTTCGGCGCTGCGACTGGGCTGCCGGCCGAGATCACGGATCGCGAAGGCGATTCGTTCTCGGTGTTCGGTGGTCGGGTGGAGGGCCGCCAGATCGAACTTGTGCCAGGCGAGCGGGTGGTCCAGGCGTGGCGTTTTGGCGCGGCGCATCCTTCAGCCTGGGAACCCGGCGTCTACTCCACGGTTCGTTTCACCCTCACGCCGTCAGGCGACGGGACGCAACTGGTGATCGATCATACCGGCATACCGGCGGAATGGGTCGAGCACCTTTCGCAGGGCTACCCGACCTTTTACCGGGATCCGATCGCGAACTTCTTCGCAAAGTAATCCACGTCCGCGGCCTCGTGAATTGCGGGGCCGCACGCGTTGACTCGTAAGCAAACATGGCGTAATGTGCTTACGTGCAGTCACGTGAGGGTTGGTTCAGCTCGCTCGACCGCACCGCCCGCGGCGCCTTGAAGCGAGCGCGCGACGAGAGCGACCGCGCAAAGCTGCGCTACATCGGCACCGAACAGTTGCTGCTCGGCTTGCTGGCGCAGCCGCGCGGGATCGCCGGCCGCGCCTTGCGTAGCTTCGGCCTCGAGCTGGAGTCGGTGCGTATGTCCTTTGCGCAGACGCGCGCCGCATCTCAGGAACACACTGTTGCCGACTCGGAGCAGCGCAGCTTCGAAAACCTCCAGTTGACTGCCGAGGCGAAGGCAGCAATCAGCCGCGCTATCGATTCCGCCCGCGGCAGCGGTACGAACGCCATCGCTACGGAGCATCTGCTTCAGGGCATTCTGGACCTGGACTCAGGTACGGCGGTTGAGCTGCTCCGCGGGCATGGCATCAATCTGGCCGCGTTGCGCGCGCGTACTGTCCAGCTGGCGGCGCTGGGGAGCAGCGCATCGCGTCGCGGTCCGCGCGGCTCCGCTGCGACGGCCGAGATGCACGTGGTTGAGCGGCCCGACTGGGGGGTTCCCGCGAGCTCGGGCGTACGCAGCAACGTGGTCATGTGTCGGCTGGATGACGCACAGCTGGACGCCATCGACATCCTCATCGAAGCCGGCGTCCGCGCCAATCGGAGTGACGCGGCCGCATGGCTGATCGGGGCAGGCCTGGACTCGAAATCAGCGGTTGTCGACGCCGTTCGCGAGAAAGTTGCCGAGATCCGCCGCATCCGCGAAGACGCGAAAACACTCGCGGAGGATGCGGACGCGACAGGTTAGATGATAGGCGCTAAGACGGCAACACCGGCCGCTCTGAAACTGGTTGCGCCCCAAGCCACGCCCACGCGCTGGCCTCATCCGACAGCTCGAAATGCCGAATCTGCATTTTCAACACTGAATCGAGGGCCGACATCCAGCCTGTCAGCCAGCCTGGGCCGCCGACGATCGCGAAGCGCTCGACCTGAGAGAACGACCGCCGCTTCATGTCTACGACCTCACTCTGGAGGATCCCGCCGATGGCGACTCCATCGAATCGCTGCAGTCGGCCCAACACTCGACGCATCCGCTCCTGGCGAAGGGCATCTTCGAAATGGTCCACGAGCGCCTTGAGCTCCGCCGCGCTGCACCGCCCGTCGATGCCGAAACCGACCACGTTCGGCGAATCCGTTTCGATGATCGTCACAGACACACGGCGCGCCAGCGGCGACCGTCCTTCGACCCAGGCAAGCGCCTGGTCCCGCTCTGAGCTCAGAAACGTTTCGTAGTGCACATGCGGCAGTAACGCGCTTTCAACTCTGGCCAACGACCGAACCCATGCCGCATCACTGACGATAGCCACGCGACCCAGATGATCGAGTTTGGTGAGAAACGGTGCGACACTCGCGAGGTAGCCAGGCAACACCTTCACGTCGATACCGGTGAACGAATCAACCTCGATGAAGAGGTGGATCTTTTCGCCGTCCGCGAAGCGTCGTTCGAAGAAGGCTTTGGCCTTCTCGACGTCTTCGTGCTCGAACTTGCCACTGAAACGCATGGCGGTGACGCCGTTTGGGGATGGAAGGATCTCGAGCATGATTGGTCGTGCCTCTACAGAGGAACAGGGCGATTGGGAGTCGCCTCTGATGATAGAACCTCGCCGAGCTGGCGGCACCAGGCCCCCCAAGTGTCTGCGGCAACCCTTCAGCGGCTGCCACCACTGCAGTGTGTGGTAGCGTCGGCAAGCAATGTACGACGCGCTGATCGTCGGCGGTCAGATCATCGACGGCTCGGGGAACGTCGGCTTCTACGGCGCGGTCGCCATTGCGGATGAACGCGTGACCATCCTGCGCGGCGATGTTGCAAGCATAGAAGCCGCGCGCACGATCGATGCGACCGGCAAGGTCGTCTGTTCCGGCTTCATCGACTTCCACGCTCACTCCGGGCTGGTTATGCTCGCGGAGCCGCATCACGAGCCGAAAGTCCATCAGGGAATTACCACGGAAGTTATCGGCGTGGACGGCAACTCCTACGCGCCCTTCCGCGATCCGGACGATCTCGAACGCTTCATCAAACTCAACTCGGGTCTGGACGGCAATCCGCCACTGCCAGCAAGATGGTCTACGGTCCAGCAATACCTGGACCTTTTCGATCGCAAAGTTGCCGTCAACGTGTGTTACCTGGTCGGCAACTCCGTTCTGCGCATCGCGTCCGTCGGCTGGGACGAACGACCAGCAAGCGGAGAAGAGCAGGCCGACATGCGCGCCATACTGCGCGAGTCCATGGAAGAGGGCGCCTGGGGACTCTCAACCGGCCTCGATTATCCGCCCGGCAGCTATGCCGACACGGAAGAGCTCGTGGGTCTGTCCGAGCAAGCCGCAAGGCTCGGCGGCATCTACCATTCGCACGTCCGCTATCGACTCGGCGATCGCTTCCTGGATCCCTTCCGCGAAGCGATCGAGATCGGCCGGCGCTCCGGAATTCCGGCCCATATCACTCACTTCTACCAGCGTCTGTACACGCCCGGCGGATCGAGCGACATGCTTGCTCTGGTCGAGCGTGCGCGCGAGGAAGGCCTCGACGTCACGTTCGATAGCTATCCTTACGTCTACAGCAGCACGCGCCTGCTGATCATGTTTCCAGACTGGGTGCACCACGGCGGGCCCGACCGACTCCTGGCGACCCTGCGCTCGGCCGACGCACGCGAGCGTTTGCGCGGTGAGGTGGTGCCTCGGGGTGACAGCTGGCACGACATCTGGCTCACGTATTTCAAACAGCCGCACAACCACGTGTACGAAGGCCGCTCCGTCGCCGAAGTCTCCGAAATGCGTAAGCAGCACCCGGTGGATGCATTGTGCGATCTGCTCGTGGAGGAGGATCTGCAAACGTCGTACACAGCACTGAGCGGCGATGGAAGCTCGCTGCCGAAGTTCCTGGCGCATCCACTGTCTATGGTCGGGAGCGATGCGGTGCTGCTGGGCGATTTTCCGAGTCCGCGCACGTATGGGTGTTTTCCGGTGATTCTCGGCAAATTCGTGCGGGAAGAAGGCCTTCTGAGTTTGCCGCAGGCAATTCGCAAGATGACGGCTTTTCCCGCCCAGCGCCTCGGACTCTCGAACCGCGGCCTGTTGCGCGACGGCTTCATGGCGGATGTGGTGGTGTTCGACCCGGTCCACGTCGGCGCGCCTGCAACACGCAGCAAACCCAAGCAACTACCGACGGGTATCGACTACGTGTTCGTCAACGGCGCGCTGGTGATCGACTCCGGCCACCACACCAGCGCGCTCGCCGGTCGCGCCTTACGCCGCGGCAGCGCTACGAGCTAGTCACGGTGCTTGCTGCCGTTGTTGTCCACGAGATTCCAGAGGTTGTTCGCATTGTCAGTCCCGTTGCGCCGAAGAGGACCGGGTCGGCCGTGGACGAGACGCTGGCAGTCGCCAGACCCGACACGAAGGTATCCATCGGCTCGGCGCAGTTGTCGAGGACGGAGCCGCAGCTCGTCCCGCTGGTAGGGCCAGACGCCGTCGCGAACACGCCGTGCGCCAGTCCATCTGAGCCGAACTCGTAGGTCAATCCGAGTTGCGCGGTGCCGCCGGATGTTGACTTGTTTACGGCCAGACCTGGAATGAAGTGATCGATTCCGCTGTTGGTGGAATCAATCGGCACGCGGCTGACTGCCGACCAGCTCGTACCCGTCGCGTTCAGCGAGTGACTCACCACGACGTCGTTGGTCCTGCACGATCGTCTGAACCGGCAGTCTGCCCAGGCGACATAGACCGTGCCTGCAGCGTCGATCTCCGCCGACGGCAGTGGACCTTCGCGCAGGCTACCCGCGACCGTGTGATGACGGATTGTCGCGATGGTGGTAGTGGGGCTCCAGCTGGAGCCGCCGTTCGTCGAGTTGAATGCGCCTACAGCCGTCTCGTTCGCATTGTCGATGGGTACGATGACCGTGCCGTTCGGCTCGACGAGCGGCTGTCCACCGATCACGCCGGAGCCGTTGCTCGCTGCCGGAGCCCAGGTCTGGCCGCCATCACTGGTCGTACTCATCTGCAGCAGATTGCCTGCGCCGTGGTCGTCCCACTCGGTGTAGCAGTTGCCATAGAACTGACTGGTTGAGGTGTTGTCACACACGATCCAGTTCTTGTCGAGGTCACCGCCGGTGGCCGTCGTGAACGGAGAACTCCAGGTCAGACCGTCGGCCGAGCGGCTCGTCACGACGGAGTTGCCGTGCACGCCGCCCGCTTCGATCAGCGTCAGCGAGGAGATCAACCACACGCCGTGCTTTGCGTCATAGGTCACGGATGCATCCGTCGCGCGGTCGTTTGGGCCATTGCCAGTCCATTTCGTGATGCCGGGCAGGAGGCCATTTGTTGTCCAGTTCGCGCCGTTGTTCGTGGATGTCGCGAACCCGATCGCGCACGCGCCGCCATCGTAGATGCGACCCACCTGGAATGTCGCGACTATCGTCGACCCGTTCGAATACGTGTCCGGCTCCACTTCGGTGTGGTGATTCGTCGTGGTCGAGGCGGCGCAGGTGGCTTGCGTAAACGGATCAGTGCTCACGTGCGTGGTTGCGGCCGACGCGAGCGGCACCGCCGCGAGGACAAGCGCGAGGCCCGCGATACCCGCCATCACAGCGTGTCGGGGCACCCGCGCACCGGCCGTGGCGCGCCGAAGATGTGGCACGCGCACTGCGCTGTCGCGACCCAGCGCCCATGCAGCTACCGGCCGATCTGACTGGCAAAACGGCGATCGTTACAGGTGGCGGCGGGGACATCGGTGGTGCCTGCTGCACGGCGCTCGCAAAGGCTGGCGCCAACATCATCGTCGTCGACATCCGAGCCGACGCGGCCGAGCAGCGGGCCGAGGCGGTCCGCACACTCGGCAGGCAGGCCTCGGCGCTGATCGGCGATTGCTCGGACGAACGTGTCGTCGCCGACCTGGCGCGGCAGGCGCTCGAGCAGGCTGGCCACGTCGACATCCTGGTCAACGTCGCGGGCCGTGGCGAGCCACGCTACATGTGGGAACTGGAGCGCGCCGACTTCGACCACCTTCTGGCCGACAATCTTGGCAGCGCGTGGAGTTGGTCACGCGCGGTGATGGGATCCATGCGCGAGCGAGGGTGGGGACGGATCGTCAACATCGCATCGATCTCGGCCAAGCACGGCGGCGGTCCACCCGCGACGGTGAGCAAATCCGCGTACGCGGCATCCAAGGCGGGCGTACTCGGGCTGACGCGTGGCCTCGCCAAAGTGCTCGCGCCCGAGGTCACGGTCAATGCGATCTGTCCCGGGCTGATCGAAACGCGCGGCACGCGCCAGCTGATCGAACGCTCCGACACGAAATCGATTCTGGCGACGATTCCCAAGCGCCGGCTGGGTCGGCCTGAGGACGTCGCTGCCGCGGTCCTGTTCTTCGCATCGGCCTCGGCGGACTGGATTACCGGCGAGTGCATGGACGTCAACGGGGTCAGTACATCGACTGATTGGAGGCGTAAGAGCGACGATGACGGCGAGCGCTGCTATCCAGGAGAGTGCAATCCGGGACGATGGGATCCACCTCACGGCTTCACAGAAGCGCGCGGTGGTGGCGGGTTCGATCGGCAACACTGTCGAATGGCTGGACTGGTCCATTTTACAGCTCGTTCGCACCTATTTTCGCGGCCCAGTTCTTCGGCTCCGGCAGTGCCACGGTCGCGCTGCTATCGACGCTGGCCGTGTTCGCGGTCGGCTTTGTCATGCGACCGGTGGGCGGCGCCGTGCTGGGTGCGTACGCGGATCGACATGGGCGCAAGGCGGGCATGACGCTCACGATCGGAATGATGGCAGGCGCGGCCATCGTGATTGCCATCTGTCCGGGGTACACACAGATCGGTGTTCTGGCGCCGGCGGTGCTGGTGATCGCGCGTCTGGTTCAGGGCTTCTCGGCCGGCGGCGAGTTCGGCAGTTCGTCCGCGCTCCTGGTGGAGTCAGCAGCGCCGCGCCGCCGCGCATTTGCCGGGTCGTGGCAACAGGTGTCGGTGGGAGCTGGAGTGCTGCTCGCGTCGCTGCTGGGCACCGTGCTCACTTCGACGCTCAACCCCGACGCGCTCGCCGCGTGGGGTTGGCGGCTTGCGTTCGCCGTCGGTGGAGTGCTGGGCCTGGTCGGCCTGTGGATGCGCGTTTCGGTGGAGGAGACCGCCCAATTCACAGCCACGGCGAACTCCGGCCGGCGGCAGAAAAACCCACTCTGGGCCATGCTGGTCAAACACCCTGGTGCGGCCTTGCGAGTCGTGGCCATCACAATTCCGGGCACGCTCACGTACTACATCTGGGTCAGCTACATGGCGCCTTATGCGGCCACCGCGACTGGCATACCACTGAACCAAGCCTTTCTCGCCAATACCATCGCGATCGTCATCTTCCTGTTCTTACTGCCATTCGCTGGAATGCTGTCGGATCGAATCGGCCGCAAGCCGACGATGACCGTGTTTGCGCTCGGTTTCCTGCTCATCGCCTGGCCGTCGTTCCACTTCCTCCGGAACGATTTCTGGATTCTGTTCGCCATCCAACTGGTCGGCGTGATTTTGCTGCTGGGCTACTCCGCGAACTGCGCGGCGGTCATGGCCGAGCAGTTCCCGGCCGAAGTGCGGACGGTCGGGATTGGACTGCCGTACGCGCTGGCCGTCGCGATCTTTGGCGGTACGGCGCCGTACATCCTCACCTACATGACGTCGAACGGATTGCAAAGCTATATCTGGCTGTACGTTGCCGCGGCCGCCATCGTTGGACTGGCCGTCTACACCACGATGCCAGAAACGCGTGCGCGCGAGCTCGACGCGGCCGCCCAGGCCCCGAGCCTGGAGTGGGCCGAGGGTGTAAACCCCGCCTGATTGGATGGGAGCCTTTGAAGATCGGAGTTACCGATTGTGCTGAGTGGTCAGCGCTTGATGGCGTAAACGGCGCGTTCGAACTCCCTGTAGACCTCTATCACCTTGGGGTCGACGAATGGCAGGATCTGCGTCAGGATGACGCCGGTCACTTTCTGGACCGGGTCGATCCAGTAGTACGTATTGGCCAGCCCCGCCCAAGCAAGGCTGCCCGCGGCGCGGCCGCAGCCGGTGGGTTCAGTGGTGATCATGAAGCCCAGGCCCCATCGAATCGGCATGCCCGGGTACGGGTCATGATCGTTCGAGCTCGCCGGCATCGCCGTCCGCATCACCCCTGCCTCGAGCTCACCGATCTGGTTGCGCCGCATCTCCGCCACCGTCTCGGGTCTCAAGAGCTGTACGCCGTTGAACGTCCCGTCATGCAGCAGGGCTTGCAGGAACAGCATGTAGTCCGGCCCGGTTGAGTACAGCCCGCCGCCGCCCATGAAGAACTCGGGCGCTTGCGGCACCTCGAATTCAATCGCCTCGAGCGAGCCGTCGGCGTTTCTCACGTGCATGCTCGACAGGCGCCCGCGCTGATCCGGTCCGATGACGAACCCCGTATCCCGCATGCCGAGCGGGTCGAAGATATTTACGCGGAAATACGCCTCGATGGATTGGCCGGAGACCGCCTCGACGGCCTTACCGGCCCAGTCGATATTGATGCCGTACTCCCAGCGCTCGCCGGGGTCGGCCACCAGCGGTGTGGTGAGCGCGCCGTTCTTGCACTCGATGATGCCTGGTAGGGCGGCGTGTTGTGAGTAGCGGCCGATATCCGCGTTCCAGATGTCGTAACTGAAGCCCGCGGTATGCGTCAGCAGATGCCGCAGGGTGACTTGCGTCCTGGGTGCTCGTAGACGCGGCGTCCCATTGTCCTCGAAGCCTTCCAGCACGCGTACGTTCGCCAGCTCCGGCAGCCATGCGCCCAGCGGCTCATCCAGTGCGAGGCGGCCCTGCTCCACGAGCTGCAAGGCGGCGACCGTCGTCACCGCTTTCGTCATCGACGCGATCCAGCACACGGTATCCAGCGTCATGCGCACGCCGCTACCGATCTGACGTTCGCCGAACGCGTCGGCATAGATCACGCCTGAATCGTCGGCCGCTAGCGCGATGACCCCCGGTATGTCTCCCTCAGCCACGCTGTGCGCCAGAACTTCACCTGGTCCGATCGTCGCAACCATCGTGAACCCCCCAGTGAAAGACAGTCCGGCACTATCGTAGTCCAGACACCGAGCGCAGGTTCCCCGCTCGTGTGCTCGACTTTGGGGAGGAACCGTCCATCACTCGGAGGCGACCAGTGGACAGGACGGCGTCCACTGGTCGCGTCGTACCCCGGTCAGCGAGGTGCGTTGCCCTCGCGACCGACCTCGACGTCCCCGGTGGCGTCAACATCGACCACTTCTTTGCGGACCGTATCCGAGACACGCTGGGTTTCCTGGACAGCGCGTTTGCCCACGTTAACCTCTTCGTACACGACCGATTGCTTGTCGACCGAGACCTGGTCCTCGCGCACCGGCACTCGCAGCACCTCAGAGCTGGCCTCGATCGGCTCGTCGCTGGGACGGCGATCCACGGGGTGGCGCTCGACGGTTACCTCCTCACGCGTGACGGGTACTTCGAGCGTTTGCTCCTCCTCGACCACCTCGGTGCCGAGCGACACCCGGCCCGACTCGACCTGCTGTTTGCGGGCAGCGAGCTCTTCTTCGCGCAACTGGACGACGGCGTCCGATTCCTCGCGTTGAGCCGTGCCGTCGTGTTGCCCGTGCTGTCCGAGGATGTGTCGTTCTTGCGATGTCATGTATCTGAACTCCTTTCTTGTCTTGGGCCTCTAGTTGTCGCTGGCCCCTGTCCGGGTGCTTTGCAGCCCGGCGCCGTTGGTGCGAGATTCCGGCTCTGCGGGCGCCGACGCGCGTTGCTGCGCGGCTTCCGCGGCCTGGGCCATCTGCGGTGCGGCCTGCTGTCCACGCACATACCAGCCGTGCACGATCTGCGCGGCGGTCTCGCGGCCACCCAGGCCGAATGCCAGGCCGAGAGCAAGTGCGAGCGCACCGACTACGGCCATGAACAACGTGTTGACCAGGGTCGCCGCAACCCCGATCTGGTTGACCGCGATGACAATGGCAAATGCCCAAACGGCCACGCGAGCGATGGTCGCCAGCAGGTCAGGATTTCCGAGGCCCGACTCGGCCGTTGCACCACGCACCAGGCCGGCCAGCGCGTTGGCTGCCAGACCACCGACCACGAGCACGACGAGGGCGACGACGAGGTTCGGCAGCCACAGCAGGAGCTGCTGCAACACCTGCGACACGGCCGGTAGGCCGAGCGCATCGAAGGCGGTGACGAGCACGATCAGGCGTACGAACCACTTGGCCAGGTTCGCCAGGAACCCGGCCGCGTCGGTGTGGACGCCCATGTTCTGGACGAAGCCGCTCAGACCGGCGCGCTGGGCCAGATCGTTGAACTTGACGGCACGCAGGAGCGCGGCAACAGCGGCTGCGATGGCAGAAGCGATCAGCCAGCCGATGATCAAGATGACCAGGAAGCCGATGATTTTTGGAATGCCACCCAGCAGGAGCGCCAGTGCGGCGGCAGCCGAGCTCATGACGGCGGTGCCCCAGTCGGTCACGACGGGTGTAGAGGGCATATCGGGGGGTCTCCCGGAAGCGAGATTCACAGGCCGGCCAGCTGGCGTGGACCGGAGGACGGGCCTACGCCGAGCGGGAGCATGATTCGTGCCAATTCTGCTAGCACTATCTGATCAGTTCTCGTGCTGTACGAGCTAGGTCCCCGCGCGCGGCGCGTCTATCAGGCGCTCATCGACCAGATTCGCTCAGGCGAGCTTGCGCCCGGAACGCGGTTGCCCGCCCACACCCAGCTCGCCGCGTCCTTCGGTGTCGCTCCACTCACCATGCGCCAGGTGCTCGCCCGCCTCGAAGCCGACCGTCTCGTCGTGCGCGAGCGCGGGCGCGGGACGTTCGTTCGCGCCGCCGAGTCCCCGTACGTCCTGGTCGTTGCCGCCCGCCCCGCCCAGCGCGCGGACCTCGAACAGCAGGTCCGCGGCGCCGGGAAGCGGCCCGTCGTTGCGGCGACGCCGGCCGAGGCGCTGGCGACACTCGAGCGTGAGGCGGTCGCGTCGCTCGCGATCATCGAGCTGCGTTTGCCCACCGCGAGCGCTGGGCTGCGACTGGTCCGCAGAGTA
>JAFAPL010000908.1 GCA_019247135.1 Chloroflexota bacterium
ATCGAGCCGCGCGAGCCCACGATGTACGCGGCCATCACGGTCTTGCCGTGCCCGGGCGACGCCGCGTGGATACCACCTAGCGCGGCAGCAGCCAGCAGCGCCAGCAGCATCAGGCCGGGGCTCAAGTCGGCCTGCGTGATCAGCTGCGTAAAGGGATCGGTTGGCCGGCCGAGCGCCGAGTCCGTCGTCGGAGCCTGGTCCGCCGCGCCCGGTGCGCCAGGCGCGAACTCCCAGGATGCCTCGCGGACGTTCAGCGGGTCATTGAGAAAACGGTCTGGATAGTTCTGCAGCTCATTCGTGATGTCCGCGGAGGGCACGCTCGACTGGTCGATTTGCACTCCCGAACTCGCTTGCACGACGATCTCACGCCAACCGAGCCGCGAGGGCTCGTTCCGATCCCGATACGTCGCCTGATGAGGGCTGCTGTCCGACGCAGGCCAACTCCAGGCGCCAACAAACGTGGTCTCGATACGGATCAACGGAATGTTGCCCTGACCGATCGGGTGCGAGATCGAGCTGTTCTCGGCGCTGAGCGCAACCGGAGCGCCGTCAATGGTCAGCTCGAGATTGCGACGGACGTCCTCGACACGCTGGGCGGTGTAGGTTTGCCACTCCTCGTCTGAGACGGTCCCGTCGTGGTTCAGGTCTGCCGCTTGCGTGTCCTGGACGGACGGCACCTCGGCCAGGTCGAGGACGTACTTGATGTGCGGGCCGTTACGGTCGACCTCGACGCGGCTGTAGCGATTGACCGTGAAGTTGCCGAGTGGATGGGCCGAGGCCGTCAGCGGTGCGGCGGCAAGGAGTACGAGCAACACGAGCAGCGCGAGCGCGAGGGCACACTGGTATCTCATCGGCCGCCCGCCCCAAGCGTTCTAGCGGCGCGCGGCGCGCTGCTTTGCGGCGAGCAGTCGACTGGAACGCGGGGCAGCGCCTGCAGGCGCGCCCGTGTGCGCACCGTTGTGATGGTCGGTACGACGTATACGCGCCACGCCGGTGATAGTCGGCGCGCGTGCAAGATCAGGGGCAATGTCGCGGCGCGTCGGCAGTGGAGCGTCGACATATCCGAGCCGCCGACGAACGGCGTAGTAGCCGGCCCGCAGCTCTGGCGCGGTGATACGCACCCTGCGCACGCCGACGTCGCATACGAACAGAATCGCTGCCGCGGCAAGCAACCAGGGCCATAACGGCCGCGGCGCAGCCATGGACGGCAGATCGTGGACGAACGCCTGCTCCGGGTCGGTAATCATTTTGCCGCCCGTCTTCCTGGCGATGTCCTGCAGCAGAGTCTCGTTCGTGCCCAGCACGCGGTACTCGGGCGAGTACGGCACGACGAACCCGCCGGACTGGTTGGCGATGCTCCCATCGGCGTTCGTCTGCGAGACGTTCAGCATGTAGACGCCGTCGTCCTGAACGGGGACGAGTGCCTCGTATCGCCCGGGCGCGACCTGCGGCATTTGCACCTGCTGTGGGTTGCCCCTCGGGTCCGTCAACGTCGCGGTCGTGGGGAGAAAATTCAGGTAGCGGCGTTCGGTTGCTTCGGCGCCCGTCTGCGCGTCGAGGCGGATGCGCGCCTGGTCGCCCGTGATGGACACGCTGATCTGCCGGTTGGGATCCTCGGGCGGGCGTGTCGACCGCTTCACCACTTGCGCCCAGAACTTTGAGAAATCCGGCCACTCGAGCCACCGCGACGACCAGCGGTTCCGCGCGTCGGATGTCCACGCCAGGACCCGCCCGAGTCCGTACTGCCACTCTGACAGAATCGGGTCGAGCTGACTGGAGGCCAGGAGCACCGAGGCTTCGCGCTTAGCGGTCGTGGCCACGTAGCCGCGGAGCGGCGGCGCCGATCGGAAATCGATGCTATCCGTGGCCGGGCTCGGATTGATCGCGATCGGCGTCGTGTCCTGCTCGACGATCGCGGCGCGCTGGACTTGCTGCGTCTCTTTCACCAGCAGCCGCGGCAGATCGAACGGGTCGTTGCCGTCGTAATAGCGACCGTTGCCAAGCTGCGCGAGCTCCTGGAGCAACTGCGTATCCGCATCGCTGCCGATGCCGATGGTGCTCAGTGTGATGTTCGAGTCGCGCATCTGCTGCATCAAGCCTGGATAGTCTCCGCGTGGCGCCTGACCGTCAGTCAGCAGCACCATGTGCTTGACGCGCGCGTCCAGTGGCGAGAGTGCGCCATAGGCTTCCTTCAAGGCCGGATAGATCTCGGTGCCGCCGCCCGGCTGCATCTGGCTGATGGCTTCCTCGATCGGCGCCAGGTCACTCGCGAACGTCGGCTGGATCATCCAGTGATTCTGATCGTCGAACGCAAGCACGCCGACCTGGTCATACTCTCCGAGCAGCTCGACCGCGGCGATCGCGGCCTCCTTGGCCAGGTCCATCTTGGACGCGCCGCCCGGGCCGCCGCCCATCGACCCCGACACGTCCACGACCAGCATCAGCGCCACGCTCGCGGATACGGACTTGCCCCGCAGGTCCATGCGCACGGGCAGCATGTCTTCCAGCGGTGTGCGGGCATAACCGCCCGGTCCGAACGAGTTGTCACCACCGACGACGACCAGTCCTCCGCCGAAGTCCCGCACGTAGCCCTGCAGTGACTTCAACTGACCTGGTGCGACGACATTCGCCGAAACGTTCGCGAGAACGACGCTGGCGTAGTCGCGCAACACGTTCGGGTCGAGCGGCGCGTTGGCGATCTGGCTCACATCGACGGTCAGTCCCGACGAACGGAGCGAGTCCGCCAGGAACTGGCCCTCGCCTGGCGCACCTTCGATGATCAGCACCTTCGGCGGACCAGAAACGACGATGACCGCTCCCGCGCTGTTGTTTTCGGGTAGCGTGTCGACCTCGGACTCAACCTGCAGTCTGACCTGGTGCTGGCCTGCCTGCAACGGATCTTCATTGAGCACGAAGCGGTTGACGCCTTGCTGGAGATCGACCTGCTGCGTCCCGACGAGCTGACCATCGACGAGCAGGTGCAGCCGCGCCGAGGTTGGCACCGTGGATGAGATCTGGGCGGTGACGGTATAGCGATCGCCTTCGTGCAGCAGCGAAGGCGCATCGAGCTGGCGAACGAGCACCTCGGGACCGCTGTCTGAATTCAGCGCGACGGTATCGATCTGAACTCCCGCGGCCGCAGCCAGTGCAGCCGCCTGATCTGCTTGCTCCTGATTCTCCTGACCATCCGAGAGGATCACCATTCGGCGTGCGCTGCCGGGCGGCAGACTGGCCATGCCCGTGCGGATCGCCGCGGCGATGTCGGTGCGGCGGCCGTCCACGGCGTTCGGCGACAGACGCGGCGGACGGTTGTCGGTGCTCAGCGCGCTCTCGACGGTCGCGTCAGCGCCGAAGCTAACGACGGAGACCTGGTCGGAGACGCCCTTGCTCGCGAGCGCTTTGGCCAGCCAGTTCTCCTGGTCGACCCGGGCGTTTGGGCCGATGCTATCGGAGCGATCGAGCAGGATCGAGACAGCCAGCTGGTCAGCCGTGAGCTGAACCATGGGACTCGCGAGTGCGAGCACGAGCAGGCTGACGACCGCGACACGCAGGACCAGGGAGGCGCGCCGCCTGATCGGCGGCATATACGTGCGCGAGCTGCGCCAGATGAAGAAGACCCCCGCCGCGCAGACGGGGACCAGGATCAAAAGAAGCGGATACTCGAAGTCCAGGCGCATTCAGGTGTTCGCCGTGGCGTCCCCGGACATCTTACGGGTAGAAACGAGCCGCAAAGCCAGAAACGGCGGAATCTCCGCTGATCTTCAACCGCGCGCTCCTCGAGATGTCGGAACAAGCTCGTGGCCGTGCCGCCTTCCGCACACGCGACGTCTGCCAGGCGCTCCGTTGCATCGGTCGCAACAAACGTAAATCGCTGCGTGCGCGGCCGAGGCGAGATGTGGTTTGCTACGCCCACAGCGCCACGAGGGGAGGGCTTCCATGGCAGCCAGGTCGCACTTCGACGAGCACGCGGTGTTCTTACGCCGGCGCGAGTTTCTGGCCACGTTGGCCGCGGGCAGCGCCGCCCTGGTCGCGGCCTGCACACCCGCCGCCCCGCAGGCGAGTGGCGGCGCGTCGGCGACCGCCGCGCCGGGCGCCTCGGGCGGCTCTGGCCAACTACAGCTTCCCACCTACGTTCCCTTCGAAGGTCCCAAGGCTGATCTTCCGGGTAACGCTCAGGGCCTCGATCCCGCGTATTTCAAGTTTCCAGGCGATCTGGTCAAGACGGTGCCGAATCCGCCAGGCGATGGCAGCACGGTCTCCGCCATCACCTACCTGACCCTCGCGCCCCCGCCCGCTATGGACCAGAACACTGCCTGGCAAGCGGTAAACAAGGCGCTCAACGTGACGCTGCAGATGGATCAGGTCGCGGCCGCGGACTATCCCGCCAAAGTCAACGTCGTGGTCGCCGGCTCCGATCTGCCGGACTTCATCTACAACCCCACGATTAGCGTCCCCTGGGGTGTGATCTCTGGTCTACCCCAGTTCGTGCGCGCGAAGTGCGCTGATCTCACACCGCATCTGGCCGGCGACGCCATCAAGGACTACCCCAACCTCGCCCATTACACGAACTACACGTGGCGCTCCGGCGTGCTCGACAACAAGATCTACGCGCTGCCGATCGCTCGGCCGCCGATCGGTCCGGTGATGATGTACCGCGCCGACCTCTTCGAACAGGCCGGGGTCAACATGGACAAGGCGCCTCAGAACGCCGACGAATTCAAGCGCATCCTTCAGGCAGTGACTCGGCCCCAGGACAATCAGTACGGCATCGCCGCCAGCGCGGTCTCGTACTTCAACCTGACGCCCAACAGTTCGTTCATGGGCATATTCCGCGTCCCGAACAACTGGCGACTGGACTCCTCGGGCAAGCTCGTCAAAGACGTCGAATCGGACGAGTTCAAAGCCGCCGTCGGATTTGCGCGTGACCTGTGGGCGGCGGGGATCTGGCACCCCAACACGCCGACCTACGGTGGCGCGTTCAACGACGACTTCATGGCCGGACGATTCGCGGTCGCGCCGGGCGTGTGGGGCCAGTACGTCCAGTTGTGGGACATCGAAGCGGTCAAGTTGCCGGCAGCCAAGATCTATCCGATGCACCCGTTCGCCGCGGACGGTGGCAAGCCGATGTACCACGCCGGCTCCGGTCAGTTCGGGGTGACGTACATCAAGCAGCAGGCCTCGCCCGATCGACTGAAGATGCTGCTGCGCGTGGCCAACTTCCTCGCGGCGCCGTTTGGGAGCCAGGAATGGCTGCTCAACTACTTCGGCGTGAAAGACGTCGACTACTCCGTTAATCGTGACGGAGCGCCGGTGCTGACGGACCAGGGTCGCAGCGAGCTGACGGCGGTGTGGCGGTACGTCAGCTCACCCGCGTACGCGCTGTTCAGCGCGAACCGGTCGCAGGAGTTCGCGACGGTGTCGCACGCCGCGGAAGAAGCCATGATCGGCGCGATGGAAGTCGACCCAACGCTCGGTCTGTATTCGGCGACGGCCGCCAGCCAGGGCCCGCTCGCGCAAGACACGCTGATGTCGGGGATCTCCGAGATCGTCCAGGGCCGTCGTCCGATTTCCGATATCGACAGTCTGGTGTCCGATTGGCGCAACAAAGCGGGCGACAAGATGCGCTCTGAGTTCCAGGACGCGCTAAGCAAAAAATGATCAGGCTGAGCCCGAATGAGCCCGAGCCAGTTGGCGCGGGCTGCCGCACCACCGCGCCATAGTCCTCCAATTCAACTTGCAGGTGTCGAAGCACCAGCACCAACCTGCGAGCTCAGGCTTGCGGTCGCACGCAGCGTAGCGTGACCGTAGCGTCCGCGCCGCTTTCGTTCGGCGGTGCGGTGCGTAGCCTGAAAGCGTGGGCAGATCGAAAGGCGTGCTCTTGCTCGGCGCCTGGCTGGTTCTCAGCAACGTGCTGCCATTGCTGAACGTGCGCATTCCATCGAGCAGCTTGCTGTTGACCTTGCTTGCAGTCGTGGCCGGAGTGCTGCTGCTGGTTGATCGTTGATAGCTAGACTGCGGCCATGGATCTCGGCCTGACTGGCAAAGTCGCGGTTGTCACGGGTGGCAGTGAGGGCATTGGTCGCGCGACCGCGCAATCGCTCGGACGTGAGGGCGCATCGGTGGTCGTCTGCGGACGTCGAGCCGACGTGTTGCAACACGCCGCCGAAGACGTGGCGGAAGCAACTGGCGCGCAGATCGTTCCAGTGTCCGCCGACGTGACGCAGCCAACTGACGTCGAACGCGTCATCCAGACGGCAGTCGAGCGCTTCGGTCGCCTGGACATCCTGGTCAACAATGCCGGCACGTCGGCTACGGGCGAGTTCGAGTCGTTGACCGATGACGCCTGGCAAGACGACCTTGACCTGAAGCTGTTCGGGGCGATCCGTGCGAGCCGCGCAGCCATTCCCCACATCCGCAAGAACGGCGGCGGCAGCATCGTCAATATTCTGAACCTGGGCTCGAAGGCGCCCGGGCCGCGGTCGTATCCGACATCCGTCAGTCGCGCCGCGGGTCTGGCTTTGACCAAGGCCCTTTCCAAAGAGTTCGCCGGCGATCGGATCCGCGTCAACGCCATCCTGATTGGTTTGATCAAGAGCGGACAACACGAGCGGAGATGGCGCGCCGCCGGATCGTCCGGAAGCCTGGAGGACTTCTACGCCGAGATGGCGCGCACTGCGGGCACGCCGCTGGGTCGGGTGGGCGAGGCGTCCGAAGTGGGCGACCTGATCGCGTTTCTGTGCTCGACGCGCGGGAGCTACATCACCGGGGTCGCCATCAACATGGACGGCGGCACGTCGCCGGTGGTCTGATACGCACATGCCGCGGCGTTCGTTTCGGGACGAGGGCCGCATGGTCTTTGTTGGCTGGGACGCGTCCACACGCGGGTACTACACGAATGTTGTCGACCTGTGCCCGCACTGCGATGGTTGGGGAGAAGACCCTGAGACGGATACGTTCTGCGCCAACTGCCAGGCCGAAGGCGTGAACTGGAACGGCCGCACGATAGCACTCTCAGGTCTGTCGTTCGACGCGCTGGTTGCCGCGCTTGGCAAAGAAAGCATCGCGCTGACGGGGACGTTGC
>JAFAPL010001001.1 GCA_019247135.1 Chloroflexota bacterium
CCTTTCTCACTTGGTATCCCGCTTTCTCTGTCGAGGACCAGACGGTCGATAACCACGCTCTCGTCGCCTGATCGCCCCCAGTTTGTTATGCGCTCCTCTGGAGCCCGGATCGGAGAGCGTTGGCAGATCGGCACCGCCATTGTTGAGGTCAGCCAACCGCGCGTGCCGTGCTACAAGCTCGGCATTCGGATGCAGAATGCCGCGTTTCCGCGGCGGTTCGCCGCCGCCGGGAGACCCGGCGCATGTCTGCGGATCGTGCAAGAAGGCACCCTCGCCGGCGGCGATTAGGTTCGGGTCATCCATCGGCCGGCGCACGACCTCACGGTAGCCCTGGTTGCGCGCGCCTACCAGGTCGATCGCGGCCTGGTTCCGAGGCTTCTGGAAGTGCCGGAATTGGCGTCCTCGTGGCGCGATTGGGCCGAACGACGCTGCGGGCCTCCGGCCACCGTGATGTCGGAAAGTCCAACGCCGCACGCGAAGTGGCGCATGCCGTCGATGCTGCCAAGTAGCGGAGTCGCGTGTGTCTTCAACTCGGTGTACCAGTCCGGAACTGTCCAACCGAGCTCCCGCGCGGTCGCGTCGATCGCGGACCTCGCTGCGACTCTGATGGCAAGAGACGGACGCAAGCACCCGACGTTTTCGCGGGCGGGGTCAGGCTTACCACGCTCTCGACGAGTTCGAGTCTGCACGCGCAGACTATGAGGCTGCGCTCGCGGCGGCAACCGCGGCCGGCGATCAGCACCTTGCATGGGAGAGCCTGGCCGACCTGCACTTGCTGTGGTCGGCTCGCGATCATGCAGGAGCCGGCGACTACGCGGAGCGCGCGCTGGCCGCGGCACATGGCCTGAACGACACGAGTTGCATCGCACGCAGCCTCGACCGCGTGGGCAACTGGCATCTGAGCACCGGTCCGGTCAGGCAAGCACTGACGTACCAGCAGCAAGCGCTCGGGGTGCTGGAGTCGGCTGGCGATGCGCGCGGTGGCCGAGACGCTGAATTTGTTGGGCACGACCAGCGCATTCGTCGACCCGGAGCTGAGTCCCGCTTTTCATTCGGCTCAGACGTACGTTCTCAATAAGACGTGGAACGTCCCTGGCGCGAGCCCGCGGCCGTCGCGGCCCACTTTCATCGGCGCGCCGGGTGACTGGCCTCAAGGACGTGCGCCCAGTTTCGGCCCGGCCGCGTGTCTAATCGCAGTATGGACTCGTCAGCAGACCTGATCGAGCGCGCCCAATCGGGAGATGAGACGGCCTTTCGGGAGCTCATCGATGCCCATCGGCACGAGCTGCAGCTGCATTGCTATCGCATGCTCGGCTCGTTTCAGGATGCGGAGGATGCCCTCCAGGAGACGCTGATCGCGGCGTGGCGTGGACTGAGCTCGTTCGAGGGCCGGTCGTCGATCCGCACGTGGCTCTATCGCGTGGCCACCAGCCGCTGCTTGAACATCCTGCGCGCAGGTCGTGCCCGTGCCAGAGAGGAAGCGCTGATGCAGCCGACTGAACTGCCACAGCCAACTCGCCTGGGCGAAGTGCTGTGGATCGAACCATATCCGGATGCGCTCATCGATCGCGTCGCCGATCGAACGCCTGGCCCGGAGGCGCGCTATCAGACCACCGAGGCGGTCTCGCTCGCGTTCGTCACCGCACTGCAACTGTTGCCGCCCCGCCAGCGGGCCGTCCACATTTTGCGCGATGTGCTTGGCTTCCACTCGAAGGAGGTCGCGGAGATGCTCGACGCAACCGAAGAATCCGTCAACAGCGCGCTCAAGCGCGCGCGCGCAATGCTACGCCAGCAGGTACCTGCCTCGGGTACGCGAGATGGAGCATCACCCCCGAGTTCGCCCGACGAGCGGGCGCTGGTCGAGCGATTCACGCGGGCGTTCCAGGCCGCTGACATCGAAGCCCTGGTCGCGTTACTGACCGAAGATGTGTGGATCAGCATGCCGCCGATTCCGTTCGAGTGGCAGGGTCACGAGCTTGCGCGAGACGTTTTTCGTGCCGTCCTGGAGCCGGGACAACAGCTCGTGGCGACGCGCGCAAACGGGCAGCCCGCGTTCGGGTTCTACCAGCCGGATCCGCGTACGCCCATTCTTCACGGCGTTGGACTGCTGGTGCTCACGCTCGCGG
>JAFAPL010001063.1 GCA_019247135.1 Chloroflexota bacterium
GGACACCTGCTGGCGACCGGCAGCTATGACGGGACAGCGAAACTGTGGGATCCCAGCAAAGGCACCTGTCTACACACTCTGCGGGCCGAGCGGCGCTATGAGCGACTGGATATCACCCGTCTGGAGGGTATTACCGATGTCCAGCGCGAGCGACTGCTGGCCCTCGGAGCCGTCGAGCACGATACGCCGGACTGCTGAATTGGCACGCCCCGGGCGATTGCCGTTCGTCCTTCCGTTCAGGTGACGTTCAGGCGCGGACCGAGGCCGGCCAGGCCAGGTTCAGGCTGTGAGCGTCACGATCGTGCACGCAAATCGAGGAGGATCGGCCATGCCGTCGGAGGATGTAAGCCACCAGCATTCGCGGCGTGTGTTCATGCGCTTTGCCTTCGCCGCGGCGAGCGGTGCGATTGCCACGAGTCTTCTGTCGGCATGCGCGCCAGCGCCCGCGCCAGGGGCAGGCGCGGCGCCGACAACGTCCACCGGTGCGAATCCCACCGCCGCGCCGACCCCACCAGCCGTCGCGCCTACGCCGACGCTCGCGACGGCATCAATCGCCGAGCCGACGGCGACACCCTATCCGGTGGCGAACTTCGGCTCGAATTCAGCAAAAACTTCCATTCGTTACTGGACGATTCTCGGCAGCGTCGATGGGATCGTGATGAACGACCTGGTGCGCAAATTCGCCGAAGCCAATCCGGACATCCGCGTGGAATCGTTGCAAGGGGTGACCGATTTCATCCCCAAGATGGAGGCGGCCGCCATCAGCGGCACTGCGCCAGACGTAGCCATTGTGCGGCATACGTACGTGGCCGCGTTCGCCAGTAAGAACGTCCTGACGCCGCTTACCCCCGATGAGCTCAACCAGGTTGGTATCAAGCAGGAAGACTTCGACCAAACCGTCTGGAAATTCACGCAGTATCAAGACCAGCAATACACGGTGCCGCTCGACATTCACCTGATGGCGCTGGTCTACAACAAGGCCCTGCTGAGCCAGGCTGGTTTCTCCAAACCGCCCGCGACTCTGGACGACTGGATGGATGTGATCCAGAAGACGACCAAGGGCGACACATTGGGTTACCAGACCTTCGCGATCGGAAATGGCGCGCAGGAGTTCATGACCTGGTACTGGTACGGGATCGTCCGCCAGTTCGGAGTGGAGATGCTCACACCGGACGCATCGAAGGCGGCCTTCAATACGCCTGAGGGCATCGCCGCGGTCAAGTGGATGCACGACGCGCAGCAGACGGGCAATCCGAAGAGTGTCCCCGCGGGGGATCTGCAGCGTACTGGCAAGGTCTCAGGTTGGCCGGACGGGCCGTGGATCAGCACGCTCTATTTCGACAAGACCAAGGCGGAAGCCGCGGCAGATATCGATGTCGCTCCGCTTCCGCAGCACGATCCGGCGCACCCGGCCACGTGGGCGCAAAGCCATCAGTTCGCGCTACCGCGTCAGAAGAATCCGGATCCTGCGCGCCGTGAAGCAACCCTGCGCTTCGTGAAATGGATGGGCGAACACAGCATCGACTGGGCCAAGGCCGGACAGGTTCCGGCGCGCAACTCCGCGCGGGAGGAGACGCTGAACAGCGACAACCTGGTTCTCCAGAAGCTGAAAACCTGGGCGTCGGAGATACCCTACGGTGCCTTCATGCCCACGTCGCCGAAGCTGCTGGAAGTCATGCCGCGCATCGCCGCCAACGTCGAGGGCGCGCTGCTCAACCAGTGGAGTGTGGAAGACGCCTTGAAGAGAGCCGAGGACGAGGTGAACCAGATTCTGGCCCAGGCTTGACACGAGCCGCTCGGCAGCTGGCACGCTCCTCGTTCGAAGGTGGGGTGCACACCACAACGGCATTCCGCTCGTCGGCGGCGACTGGGCGCTCCATGATGCTGTGGGGCGAGCACAGCGTCCTGTACGGCCTGCTGTACCTGGCCCCCTTTCTTTCGGTCTTCCTCGTTTTCCACGTCTACCCGATTTTTTACGGGTTGTACGTCAGTCTGACCGCGTGGGACTTGCTCACGGCACCGCGCTGGGTAGGCCTGAGCAATTACCTCCAACTGACGCACGACGGGCTGTTCCTGACGTCTCTCCGAAACACGGCGTTGTTCGTGGTGCTGGACGCGCCGCTCGCCATCCTGGTGCCCTTCGGTCTGGCGCTCCTCGTCAATGAGCGCATGCCCGGACGCACGATCTTTCGCAGCGCATTTGTCACACCGCTCATGATTTCCGCATCCAGCGTGGGTGTGCTCTGGCAATGGATTTACAACCCGACGCTAGGGCTGATCAATTACTACGCGCTGGCGCTCGGGTTACCCGGCCAGAACTGGCTGTCACAAGCTGGCTGGGCGACGTTTGCCATTGTGATCACCACGATTTGGTGGACTTGCGGCTTCAACCTCATCCTATTCCTGGCGGGGCTGCAGAACATTCCCGAGCACCTGTACGACGCGGCAAAGGTCGATGGCGCCGGCACGTGGAAGCTGTTCCGCCATATCACCCTGCCCGGGCTGCGTCCGACGATGTTGTTCGTGACAGTCACGACCGTTATCGGCGCGTGCCGCGTGTTTGTGCAGGTACTCGTGATGACCAACAACTCAGGGGGTCCGTTCGATTCGACGCGCACTGTCGTCATGCACCTGTATCAGACAGGGTTTCAGTTTTTTCGCATGGGCGGCGCCGCGGCCATCGCGTGGGTGCTGTTCTTGATCGTCCTCATCTTCACCATCATCCAGTTCAGATTGCAAGCTGGCTCCGCCGATGCGTAGCCGCGTCATCCGACCAACCCTGCACCTCGCGCCGCGATTTATCGTCACGTTCCTTCTCGCTCTGATCTGGGCGTTGCCGATGGCCTGGATGCTTGTCACGTCCATCAAACCCGAGTCGCAGATCGTGACATTGCCCATCCGTTGGTTGCCCGACCGTCTGACCGACCTGACGTTGCAGAACTACATCAACGTACTGGCCATCCCGCGGGGTGTGGACTTGATCCGCTCGTTCATGAACAGTCTCGTCGTCGCCCTGGTCGGAACAGCGGGCGTGGTGGCGGTGGATACACTGGCAGCCTACGCACTGTCGCGGCTCCGTTTTCCCGGGCGCGACATCCTGTTCTATGCCATCGTCGCGTCGCTCATCGTTCCACCGGAGATAGTGCTCATTCCAAATTACATCACGGTGTGGAGGCTGGACTGGCTCAACACCTTGCTGCCGCTGATTGTTCCACCCGTTGGCAGCGGATTCGGTGTGTTCCTGCTGCGCCAGTTCTTCCTCAGCATCCCGACAGAATTGGAGGACGCGGCGCGCATCGATGGCTGCGGCCGCTTGCGTATCCTGTGGTCTGTGATCTTGCCGTTGTCGAGCGGCGCAATCGCCACCCTGGCGATTTTTACGTTCCTGTATTACTGGAATGACTTCACCTGGCCATACATCACGATCAACGCCGCGGATGTGATGACATTGCCCGTCGCCCTCATTCAGTTCCGCGGCGACTATTACAGTGAATACGGGCAGCTCATGGCCGGCACGCTGCTCACCGCGCTGCCGACAATCGTCGTGTTTCTACTGGCGCAACGACTGATCATCCGGTCCATTACGCTCACAGGACTGAAAGGCTGATGCCACAATCGCGCATTCTGGTCCGCAACGACTCCCCAATTGGCAGGATCAGTCCGCGTCTGTATGGGCAGTTCGCCGAGCACCTTGGACGCTGCTGTTACGGCGGATTGTGGGTCGGCACCGGATGCGAGACCGTAGCACAGCGAGATGGCTTTCGGGTGGACGTGTCGCAGGCGCTCCAAGCCTTGCCGGTGCCACTGTTGCGCTGGCCAGGCGGGTGTTACGCGGACCACTATCACTGGCGCGACGGCATTGGTCCGCCTGACCAGCGACCACGCCGGCTGGGCATTTCGTGCGGACTTGGGGTCGAAGATGACAACACTCTGGGGACACACGAGTTCCTCCAGTACTGCGCTCAGCTCGGTGCGGAGCCGTACCTGGTTGGCAACCTCGGCAGCGGAACTCCACAGGAGCTGGCCGACTGGCTGGAGTACTGCAATAGCGCCCTGGATACTGAGCTGACGCGTCTGCGACGCGCCAACCGCGTCGAACGACCATTCGGCGTCACGTTGTGGGGAGTCGGGAACGAAAGTTGGGGGTGTGGCGGCAACTTCGACGCGGTTGGCTATGCGCGCGAATACAGCCGCTTTGCGACCATCCTCCGTCATGTGGATTCGGCAGCGGAACTGGTCGCGTGTGGTCACGACGATGTGTGGAACGCGCAGCTCCTGGACAGGCTTGGCGAGCGCCTCAGCCTCGTCGACCACCTCTCGATTCATCGCTACTGGACTAACGGTGGCCCCGAAACGGCCTTCGACGAGGAGCAGTATTATGCGTTGCTGGCTGAAGCCGAAGCGACGGAGGCGTTCGTCCGCCGCACCGCGGACATCATCTGGGCGGCGGTTGGTTCGACCCGCAAGATCGGTATCGCGCTCGACGAATGGGGCGTATGGCATCCGGAGGCGCGAGCGTGGGGACCGCGGGGTGGACAGGAGCCACGCTCACCGGTCACGTACGAACAGGCGGCCACGCTGCGCGATGCTCTAGCGGCGGCGATCGCGCTGGAAGGCTTCCACCGACAGTGCGCGGTGCTCAGCCTGGCGAGTCTGGCCCAGTCCGTGAACGTGCTGCACGCAGTGGTTATGACCGATGGCGTGCGCATGTGGCGGACCCCAACCTACTGGACCTTACACCTACACCGCCCACATCTTGGCGCCACGGCGCTGGCGGTCGAGGTTGGCGCCGCCGACACGCTCCCTGGCGGCATCCCCTCTGTCAGCGCGACTGCCTCGCGCAATCCGAGCGGATTGACAGTCACGCTGATCAACCGCCACCTGGAATTGGATGCGGAGGTGTATGTGGATAGCGGTCGCCGCGAGCTGCAGCACGCCAGCGCGCAATTGCTCACGGCGACTTCGGCGGGCGCAAGCAACTCAGCAGCGGACCCGGACCGCGTCGCGCCCGTTGACGCTAAGGTGCATCCTGACGAGCGAGGCTGCTGGCGCGTGGACCTGCCGCGGCACTCGCTGGCGACGCTCACGCTGGCCGTGTGACCCCGACCAGCGGAGAGTCCTGTCCGTGACCGGCGGCTGACCCATCACCATTTCGG
>JAFAPL010001080.1 GCA_019247135.1 Chloroflexota bacterium
CGCGTGCGTTTCGTACGGCGGCGCCGTCGCCTCCGACCGTACGTCGTGAAGCGCCGCGGCCGCCACGCTCGGCTGAGCCGACGTACAAGGCGGGGGATCGCGTACGCCATCCAACCTTTGGTACGGGCATCGTGGTGGGTGTCCGCGCTGACGGCTCGAGCGAAATCATCGACGTGAACTTTGCGGGCCCCGCGGGTGTCAAGAAACTCGACACAGCGTTCGCGCCGCTGACGCGCGAGTAGCAGCCTCACGGCGCCCCTAAAGGGGATTTTCAAGGGGCAAGGCCCCTTGGACCCTCGGAGAGAATTTATGGCCACCCCCTCTCCCTCGAGGGAGAGGGGGCCGGGGGGTGTGGGTGACAGCAGCGAAGCTAGCGGAGCGCGTACGTGCTGCCGCGGGGGGTTTTGACCACTTCTATGCGCGCGGGGAACCGATCGCGCAAGTCCTCCAGGTGTGTCACCACAAGAATCTTTTCGAACTCCGGTTCGATCGCCTGGATCGCTTCGACCATCCGCTCACGCCCATCCAGGTCCTGCGAGCCCATGCCTTCATCCACAACCAGCATCTGCAGCCGCGTCCCCGCGCGATGCGCGAGCAACCGCGACAATGCGATGCGTATAGCGAAATTCACGCGAAATCCTGCGCCACCGGAGAACAGCTCGTAGCTGCGCGTACCCAGCTCGTCGGCAATCTTGATGTCCAGCGTTTCAATCGTTCCCGCCCCCGACCGCACATCGCGCTGCGTCTCGAACTTCACGTGCATGCGCCCGTCGGTCATCCGCCACAAAATCCGGTTCGCCTCCTCCTCGATCTCCGGGATGGCGGTCTCGATGATCATCGCCTGTACGCCGCGTCGGCCAAACGCGTACGCCAGGTCGCCATACACGCTCTGCTCGCGCCGCAGCGCATCCTGACGCGCGAGGCTGTCGCGGTGCTTGCGTTCTAAGAATACGCAGTTATCCACTCTCGCCTGGGCGAACAAGGACTGCTCGTGACACTCGTCACGTGCCCGACGTGCCGCCGTCAGCTCCTCGTCCAGCGCTTTCAGTCGAGCGCGTTCGGATGGCAGGTGCTGCGTTTGCGACCGCAGCTCGAGCAAGCGCTGCTCATCGGCGCCGCACTCCTCCACAAGATGTTGCAAGCTCGCGGACAATTCGACGATCTGCGTCTGCAGGTGCTCGTCGGACATGCGGGCCTGCTCGAGCAGCTGTCGTTCGCGCTCGGCGTGCTCCAGCTCCGTCAGGCGCGACCGGAGTTTCCGATGTCCATCTTCGTCGTAGCCCAGCGCCGCCATCTTTTTCTCTGTCTGTGATAGCTGCGCGCGCGCTTCTGGCGCGAAGCGTGCCTCACGCAATGCAAGCTGCCGTTGTGAAAGGTCGCGTTGCAGTACTGCGAGCTGCTGCTGCGCCTGTTCCGCTTCGGCGAGGGCGCGTTCGGCCTGGGCCAGAGCTCGTTGAGCCGCGGTACGGCCGTTCAACTCGCGCTCCAGAGTCGCCAACTGAGACTGGTCGCGCTCGATGCCCGCATCCAGCTCGCGATAGGTCGCTTCATGCGACCGGAAGTCCTCGCGCAGCGTGGTGCCCTGCTGGGCGTACTCGTCGTGCAAGCGTCGCTTGTGGCGATCGTCCATGGGCCGCCGACAGGTCGGACATGCCGAGAGCTGATCCAGCTCATCCATGCGCTTGCGGAGCTCGAGCATTTGCTCCTTCAGGTGCGTGTTGACGGTGCGCCGCTCCGCTGCCTCCTCGCGCCGGCGTGCAATGTCCTGTTGCAGTCGAGCATGCCGCGACTCCGTCTGTTCCAGCGCGGCAGCCGTCTTTTGCGCTCGCTGCAGTTCCGCTCGCAGGGTATTCGCACGCTCGGCGGCGCCGCGCACTTCGGCAACGCGGCGTTCCGCCTGAGAAAACTCGCCCTCGAGGCGCGCTTGCTCCGCCGCGAGCGCGCGCAGAGCACCGGCGCGTGCCCGCTCCAGCGGGAGGAATTGCTGCTGACGGCGGTCGAGCTCCTGGAGTTCTCGCCGCGCAGCATCCAGCTGTCGTGCGGCCTCTTCGATTTCCGCCGCGCGTGCGAGCACGATCTGGACCTGGTCACGCAAGGAGCGCCGTTCCTCGAGCGCAGACGACAACCGCGCACGTTCGGACGACAAACGCTGCAAGCGTGCATCCAACTCTTCCGCGTGATGCTGAAGCGTCTCCAACGCGGACACGCGGTTGCGCAACACGACGCAGTGCTGCTCGGCAGTTTTGAGCTGATCCTCCAGCGCGAGCAGCTGGGTGCGGAGACGATCTACCTCCGCCTGGTACTCCGGCCGACGGGCGATCTCCTGCTCCCACTGTTGGGCGAGGCGGCGTTCATCCGCAAGCTGCGCTTCGCAGGTCTTGTAGCGTTCTTTCGCACGCGCCTCCAGCTCGTCGTAATACCCGAGCTCCAGGATCTCCGCCAGGACGCGTTTCCGCTCAGCGGGAGAGTTGAGCGTAAAGCTGTCCGCGCGACCCTGCTGCAGAAAGGAAGAATTGGTAAACGTTTCGTAGCTCATGCGCAGGGTGCGCTCGATCAGACGCTCCGTTTCGGCGACCGAACGCTCGGACAACGGCCGGTAACCGCCGTTGGAGCGAATCGCGAACTGGAGATCCGTGGAGCCGTACTTGCCACGCCGCTGTCGCTTGCGGATGACCCGGTATTGTTGATTGTCCAGCTCGAACTCGAACTCGACTTCCATTTCGGACGCGCCCGTGTGAATGAGCTCGTCGACGGATTTTGCGCGGGCGCGGCCCCACAATGCCCACGTGATCGCGTCCAGCAGAGCCGATTTGCCGTGCCCGTTATCGCCAGTCAAGACAGCAACGTGCAGCCCATCGAAGCACAGCGGCTCGTGCACGTCGGTGTACGACATGAAGTTGCGGACGTTCAGCAGCTTCGGAATCACGACGCGTCAGCGTGCAGTGAGCACTCCGGTGTGATTTCAGCCTCCGGCTCCATCAGCTGGCGCGCGTAACGCAAGAGGACGTCGCGGCGCTCTGGATCGACACGCTGGTGCTCCAGGTACAGTGTCAATGCTTCGAGCGGCCCAGCACGCTGAATTGCGGCAGCGGCGGCGCCCCAGCGACTGCGCACGCGTTGCGGCGAGGTTCGCTCGACCGGCGCGATGTAGTATGCGCCCTTGAGCTGGCGCCGGATTTCATCGTCGTTCAGTTCTGGAGCGCGCTCCGGCGGAACGTCGATGCGCAACCGCACCACCGCATTTTCGAGTCGATGTGCCTCTCTGGCAATCGCGCGAACAACGTCCTGCGTTGCGTTGTCCGACTCGACTCTAGCCTCTATGGTCAGGAACGGACGTGCGTCGACGGTCCGGAATTCCCATTCAGCGCGACCTTTTTCTCCCAGTTCTACGAGCACGAACCCTTTGGACTCGGCTTCCTCGCCGAAGTCGACACGGTCGATGCTGCCGGAGTACACAACCGGGGTCGCGTAGGCGAGGGCCTGGTGTTTATGGATGTGGCCCAGTCCGACGTAGTCGACATGTGGCAGATCGAACATTTGCAGGTCGTACATGGGGTCGCTGCCCATGGTGAGCAGGCGCTCAGCGCCGATTTTCGCGCCGAACACGTGTGTATGACCGACGACCATCGCGGGAACATCGGGGTCGAGTGCTTCGGCCTCCTGGCGCAGCTTCGCCGTATTCAGGTCGATCATCGCCTGGTTGAGCTCTTCGAGGGTGCGGTTCTTGAAGTCCGCTTGCGCGAGGACCATGCTGCGAGCGGTCCACGGAAAGGTGAGCACCTGGATCGGGCCGCTCGCTGTCTGAACGCGATGGGTGGCGATGGAGCGCGCGACGGTGACGTTCGGGATCTGGAGTGCACGGAAGATGTCGACGCTGCTGGCGCGTCCGACGGACATCGGAATGTCGTGATTGCCGGCGACGATGACGCTCTGTATCCCAGCAGAGGAAAGCCGCTGAATGCGCTGCGCGAACTCGCGCTGATGCGTGGGGGTGGGGTCGCGTGTCTTGTAGATATCCCCGGCGAACACGACAAGATCGACTTTCTCAGCGACGGCCGTGTCAATGGCCTGATCGAGCGATCTGAGAAAATCATGCAGGCGTTGGTTGAGCCCTGTCTCAGGGTTGATGCGCCCGTAGTTCTCCATTCCGATGTGCGTATCAGCGAGATGCAGGACTTTTCGTTTCTGGTGGAGCCCGCTCATGAGCGGGCTCCATCGATCATATTCAGTCATCGGTGCCGAAGATTTCTTCATAGCGGCGGGCGTGGGCGGCGATTGCTTCGGGGTCTGAAACTGACGAGCCCAGGGCGGAATAGAACGACGAGTCGTATTTTCGCGTGCGGATCATCATCGGCATGGGCACGGCGTGGCCCAGGAGGAGGGCCTGCTCGCGTGAATCCAGGGTTGAGAGCACGGTGCGCAGGTGTGATCCACCGCTCACGCCGGTGAAGATCGCGTCGATGTCACGCTCGTCGTTCAGCTGGCAGGTGATCCGCGTGCCGATCTGCGAGAGGACCTCCGCGTCAATTCCCGAAGGCCGCTGGTCGACCACCAACAAGGTGACGTAGAACTTTCGCAGCTCGCGCGCAATCGTGCCAAATGTCGTCTGGCGGGCGGCATCCGCATTCAGGAATTTGTGCGCTTCCTCAATCGTGATCATGAGCGGCCGCGGCCGATCACTCTCGTCCTTGGTATTCCAGTAGCGCTCGGTCTTCTTCACCCAGAGCTCGTGTAATCGTCGGGTGATGACGTTCGCCGCCAGAATGTAAGCGAGCAGGTTGCGCTGCCGACCAAACTCGAGCACAACGTGGTGCCCGCGCTCCAGGCGCGCGATCAGCTCGTCCAGCGTCGAACGCGCAAGCGAGCGCTCGACGAAGGGCAAGCGATCGATCAGTCGCAGCTTGCTACGCAGCGCGCTGAGCGAGTTGTTATTGCCACCATTTTCATTGGCAAACGCAGATAGCTCATCGCCGCTCATGTCCAGCAATCGCGCAGCCCAGTCGTCGCCGAGCTTGTCTTCGCATAACGCCGCCGACTCCACAGCCGTGCGGTGCAGCTTCAGCTCGTCCTGCAGCAGAGAAATATCCGCCACCGAGAGCTCACGCAACGCGATCTTGATCTCACCCGCCGGCCGCACGCCGCGTCCCCGCGAAGACTCCATGTCCAGCGTGTAAACGGCCACGCGACTGCCGAACAATTGCGACAGGCCTTTGACCTCGGTACCCTCTTCGTTTTTGGCACTCCAGCCGTATTCCGAGTGCATATCGAAGATCAAATTCACCGCCTGGTTGGCGTTGATAACACCGCACAGGATGAGTCGAGCGAGGAAACTCTTGCCCGTACCGGATTTGCCGAAGACGCCGTTGGAGCGTTCTACGAACCGCCGCAGGTCCAGGCAGACGGGTACATCCATGTCGATCGGCTGCCCGATTTGAAAGTGCGTCCGCCCGTCATCGCGACCAAACACGCGCTCGAAGTCGGCGACGGTTGCCTCCGACACAGACGAGAAATGCGGCGGAATGGTCCGCGCGGGTCGCGGAACGAGGTCACCTTCATCGAACTCCAGGTCGGCCGCGATGTTCGCGAGCATGAGCTCCGGCTTGAGTTTGATCGTGGCGTACGTGGTCGTGCCGTTCAGCACCTGACGCAGAAAAGCATCCACGGAGCTCGGGTCCCCAGGCGGATCGCGCAGGACGTCAGCATTGGCCGAGTCCAGCTGAACGTCGGTCACCAGACAGAAATACTCGTATTTGTGTCCAACGATTTTGACGAATTTTCCGAGTCGGACGTCTTCGATGGGCACCTCGGGGTCCAGCCGCGCCGACAAGCCTTCGGCGACCGAACCAGCAACCAGCAGGCCGAGTCGACTGTGGGCCGGCGGCATCAGACGCACCGCCTCAAGATGCCGGTCAACCGACCGTAATCGGCGCGGAGAAGCTGCGCCAGCTCGCGCCCGCTGGCTTGCAGAAATGAGTCAGAATCGCCCCGCTGTGCGGCCGTGAAGCGCAAGTTAGCGGCTATCAGCTCGTCGACGGGCACTTCTGGAGTGAGTAAAAGCGCCGCCAGGTAATCCAGTCCAACGTCCGTAAAGCGGAGCACCGCTTCGGGAGTGCAGGTGAACACCGAGTAGTGCAAACGCGGTGGTCTCGGCGGCAGGAATTGATAGATTCGCGTGCCAGACGCGAATCCCACGACACGCGCGCGGAACAGTGTCCGCAGGACCAGCGGCAGATCCGGATTTTCGAGATAGATCCGATCGTCGCGAACGTCATCGTGGCCGCGCATGATGGCGCGCGCACCGGGATCGATACCGCTGGTCTCCACGTGCGCGACCACACCGTACACCGTGAGACCATCGTCCATCGCCGTCTCAATGAAGGCGCCGAAAGGTGGTGCGCCGTCGAGATCCAACGATTGGGCCAGGATCTCCGTGGTGGATGCCTCGACGACTTCCCCGACGAGCCCACGTTCGTGCGTGAATGCAGACACACCGTTGTGCGTCATACGGTGCGGACCTGCTTGCGCGTAAGTTTTGCGGAGCCGCGCGCGCTCACGCCACGGCGTGCCAGCTCCTGCTGAACCAGGGTCTCCAGCACATGGCGGTCGCCAAGTGAGATGACCGCCCGATCATCAGCGCGGGCCAGGACCGACGGATATCCGAAACCTTTCAAGCACTGGTCGACCAGGGCCGCGTGCACAAGGTTGAGGAGGCGCTGATCGCGCGCGACCCACTCCGGGACTTCCACGCGCGCGACCTCCTCGGTCGTGGCGAGCAAAAAGTAATACACCCGGTGTGGGCCGAAAAACGGATCGTGCACGTTCGACCGCACGCGAAATAACCCGGTGCGCTGCCAGGGTGCGAGCTCGCGCCCCAGGATCTGCGCGTCGGTGAGTCCGCGAAGTGCGCAAGCATGCGCGCCAGAGCAGACGTCGCACGCCAGTGGCGTTCCGCCGCACACCGCGCGGAAGAGGTTGACCAGGTCGATACCACGTGAGCGACTGGCATAGGCGGCCACGGGCGTGTGCGCCTGACGCAACCGCTCCAGCTGGGCAACGAATTCCGTATAGAAACGCGAGCGCAGAAAGTCGCGCGGTCGCTCCTCGAGCACTGAGAACAGCAGCGTCCCGTCGACGAAGGCAACCGCGGGTTCGCGCGGCGTGTTGTCCCGCGTGACTTCGGCCTCGGCCAGGTCGGCCAGACCGCGTAATTCCTCGACCGTGCGCAGCGCGTCGAGATGTCGATCGCGCATGGGCACCTGTCGGCGTGCATCGCGCGGATCGACGATGAACAGGTCATCCTCCGTGTAGCCGAGACGCGTCACACTCTTGAGCTCGACTTCGCGGGCAGGCTGCCCGTACGGAATCCGCACCTGCCCGATGTTGATCACATAAAACTCACCGGCGCCGCCGTGCCGATCAGGGTCGATCTCGGCGCCGTCCGTGGCGAGCGCCGTGTACGCCTCGAGCCGCCGCGCAGCCGGAATTCGCTCGTCCAGCGGACCGGTCGGCACCGCCACGCGCGTGCGGACCGACTCAGCGAGATCGGCGAGCTCGACCCACCGATCGGCGTATTGGGCCAGCATGCGGTCGAGCAGCACCGTCCGCCGCTCCTGGTCGGCTCGACGGCTGGCGAGCAGCTCGCCCATCTGGCGAACCTGTCCGCTGACGTCGAGCACGTCCAGCGGCATCAGGCGACGTCCCTGTCCGTCGTGCGCCAGCTGCGCAGTGAGCCGACGTCCTGCAGATGACGCACGTCGCTGAGCTCGATCAGGTGCAAGCCGCGCGCAGGCGTCCACTCCAGGCGCGAGATCTGACAGTTATCGAGTCGCTCCTTGAGCCACAGGTCTTCGACAGTCAAGCCCATGGCTGCGACGAGGATGGCCTGGCCGATGGCTCCATGCGTAACGACGGCAACCGTCTGGCCGGCGTGTGGCGGCAGCGCCTCGCTGAAAAACGCAAGCGCTCGGTGCTCCGCCTCGGCCAGGGTTTCGCCATTGGGCAGGCGCATGCTGGCCGGCCTTGTGGCCCAGGTATGGATGCCTTCGGCATCGAATACTTCGATTTGCGAGCGGTTCAGACCAGTCCAGTCGCCGACGTCGATCTCACGCAAGCGGACATCCGTCGTGATTTCGAGGCCATGGGGCCTGGCCACCTCGTCGGCAGTGCGCGCGGCGCGGCCGAGGTCGCTGCTGTAGACGGCCGCGAGCGACTCGTCGCGGAGCGCGCGTGCGAGCTCGCGCGCCTGGGCGAGTCCGCGTTCGGTCAGCGGCGAATCGGACTGGCCCTGCCAGCGGCCTTCCACGTTGAAGAACGTCTCGCCGTGGCGGGCGAACACGATGCGAACAGGTGTTCCACCCATCTCACCCCGAGTATAGCCGCCCAGTCAGGCCATGAGTGAGCCGCGGTAGCGCGCGATCCAATCCTGGTTGAGCTGATCGGCCTGACGACGGCGATGAGAAACGATGCTCGCTTCCGCGGGCACGTCGAGCCCCAGGAAATCCAGGATGCCCCGCGTGACGCCCACGGGATCGTCTGCGAGTGCTTCATAGCGCACGCGGTGCGGCGGGACATCGACCCCCGCGAACCAATCCCGCCAGGCGTTGTTGTGTTCGTCGATCGTGCGCACGATGCGGTCGATCTGCTCGATGTCGAAGCACGGTTCAGAGCCCGGGCGAGGCGTGTCGCCAGCCTGCCAGAAGTGGGTCTGTTCGGCGCGCGCCCAC
>JAFAPL010000101.1 GCA_019247135.1 Chloroflexota bacterium
TCGACACGCGGGAAGCGTGGCGGGCCGGCCGCGCATTGAAGCTGCGGCACCTCGCCTTCGAGCTGCTGACCTATTTCCTGCGCAATCCTGAACGCGTGATCGGTCGCGCGGAGCTCCTCGAGCACGTCTGGGGATACCCGTATGACGGCGAGGCGAACGTTGTCGAGGTGACGATCAGCCGACTCCGGCAGGCGCTCGAGGAGCGGGCCGAGCCGCGACTGATCCAGACCGTGCGGCCGATCGGATACATGCTGCGCGCGCGGTCGTGATCCGCCGACCGCGCGGGTAATGCCAGGCGTCGGCTCATCCTATTAAGGTTTACGTCTGGCACTCGGCGGCGCGTCGCAGCAGCAGCTCGCGCTCGCGCGCGTTGCGAGTCAGCGAGGCCGCGTTGGCGAATTCGGCCGCGGCTTCATCGGTTCGGCCAAGTTTCTTCAGCAGGTCGGCGCGTACCGCCGGCAACAGGTAATAACCGTTCAGGGCACCGCCGGCTGCGAGCTCATCCGCGACCTGCAGACCGGCTGCCGCACCGAATGCCATGCCGACGGCGACGGCGCGATTCAGCTCGACCACGGGCGACGGCGTCGCGCGCGCGAGCGCGTCGTACAACGCCGCGATGCGGACCCAATCGGTCTGGTCAGGCGAATACGCACGCGCGTGACACGCCGCGATGGCTGCCTGCAGCGCGTACGGTCCGAGCGGGTCCGCGAGGCGTTCGGCCCGCTCGAGAGCGGCCAGTCCGCGGCGGATCAGCAGGCGGTCCCAGCGGGAACGGTCCTGGTCGAGCAACAGCACCGGTTCACCTGACGGACCCAGACGCGCCTTGAACCGCGAGGCCTGGATTTCCATCAGCGCGACCAGACCGTGGACTTCGGCCTCCTCGGGCATGAGCTCGGCGAGAATGCGACCGAGCCGCAGGGCGTCTTCGCACAAGCCTGGCCGGATCAAGTCGTCGCCAGCCGTCGCCGAATAGCCCTCGTTGAAGATCAGGTAGATGACTTCGAGCACCGACGCCAGGCGTGCCGTGAGCTCTTCGCGCGGCGGAAGCTCGAATGGAATCTGCGCCGCCGAGAGGGTGCGTTTGGCGCGCACGATGCGTTGGGCGATCGTCGGCTCGGAGACGAGGAAGGCGCGTGCGATTTCGTCGGTGGTCAGGCCGCCCAGGAGGCGGAGAGTGAGCGCGACGCGCGCCTCGGTTGACAGCACCGGGTGAGACGCGATGAACACCAGTCGTAGCAGGTCGTCGCCGATAAGGTCGTCGATGGCGGCCTCGAGGTCGGGCGCGCCCTGGGTCTCGAGATCGCGGCCCAGCTCCTGTTGTTTGCGTTCGAGGCGTTCGCGGCGACGCAGGAGGTCGATGGCGCGGTGTTTGGCGGTGGCCATGAGCCAGGCGCCCGGGTTATCCGGGACGCCAATGACGGGCCAGCGTTCGAGTGCGGCAACCAGGGCGTCCTGGGCGAGCTCTTCGGCCTGTCCGACGTCGCGCACGAGACGAGTCAGGCCCGCGATCAGGCGGGCCGACTCGATCCGAAAGACGGTCTCAATGGCTGTGGCGGTCGCAGCGTCTGGTGGCGCCAGTTCCGTGCGTGACACTCAGAGCATGATGTCACTCCTGCGACCCACGGCGCTTCAGGCGTGAGGTCCTTCCGCCCTGCTCTGTTCCAGCTGCCGACCAACCTCGCGATGGTGTTCGATGGCTTCACTTTCTCCGAAGTCCTCGAGCTCGAACAGCTGACGGACTTCGATCTCGCTTTCGTCGCCCTGCATCGGCGGCGGGCACCGCTTGGCCCATTCGATCGCCTCTTCGCGTGACTTGACCTGGATGACCCAGTACCCCGCGATGAGCTCCTTGGTCTCCGCGAACGGCCCGTCGATCACGTTCACCTTGCCACCGCCGAATTTGACACGGGCGCCCTTCGAGCTCGGTTGCAGGCCAGACAGATCGAGCAGTACGCCAGCTTTCGCCAGCTCTTCGTTGTAGCGCGCCATCGATTCGAGGAGCTGCTCGCTCGGCATCTCACCCGCTTCCGAAGCCTTGTTCGCCTTGACCATCATCATGAACTTCATGCTGTTCGTCCTTTCAGTTCTGGTCTCCATTCAGTGCGTCGAACAGCGACGCACGAAATCGACAACTCCCGCCGGCGCCGGCTCGGAGTACGGTTTCACGGAACATTGGCCGAACGATGACCGACGACCTGGACGCAATCGCCGACGAGTTGTACACCCTGCGGCCGGACGAGTTCGCCGCGGCGCGCGACGCACGCGTCCGCGAGGCGCGTCAGGCGGGGAATGCGGAGCTGGCGCGGGGGCTGGGCCAACTGCGGCGACCGACCCAGAGCGCGTGGCTGATCAACCTGTTGTGGCGCGACCAGCGTGACACCATGGATCAACTGCTCGAGCTCGGCGCTGAGCTCAGCCGAGCGCAGGCGCAAGCCTCTGGGACCGAGCTGCGGACGCTGATGCAACAGCGACGTGAGGTCGAGTCGGCGTTGTTGCAGCGCGCGCGTTCACTCGCTCGCGAACGCGGCGTGGACGTGTCAGCGGCGACCGAGCGCGAGGCGCAGGAAACGCTCGCGGCGGCGCTGGCGGAGCCCTCCGTCGCCGAAGAGATACGCAGCGGGCGTCTCCTCAAACCGACGGCGTACGCGGGATTCGGCACGCCGATCGTCGCACCCTCGGTCGCAGCGCGGTCCGCGCCGGCTGCCGCAGCCGACGAGCTGGCTGAGCGGCGCGCGCGACGGGCGGCTCAGCCGCGAGAGGAGAAGGCCGAAGAGCCGCGATCGGAGGCAGAGCGCGAAGCTGCCCAGGAGCTCGAGCGGGTACGCGAGCGGCGCGCCGAAGCCGAGCGACAACTCCAGAGGGCACACGGGATGGCGAACACAGCCGAAGCCGAGCTCGAGGCGCGCACGCGCGAGGCCGAGACCGCACGCCAGCACGAGGCGGAGCTGGCGCGTCGGGTCGAGCAACTGCAGACACAGCTGCGGCAGCTGGAGCAGCAACTGGACGCCGCCGGCCAGAGCGCGCGGG
>JAFAPL010000136.1 GCA_019247135.1 Chloroflexota bacterium
CTGGTGACCGACACGCCTGGCTTGTTCGATCAGATGACGCCCGATGCGTACCTCGACTTCTTCGGCCAGATCTACGGCGTGCCGGCCGATCTGCGGCGTAACCGGATCGAGGAGCTGCTCACTATGTTCGAGTTGCTGCAGGTCCGCGGCCGCCACATGGCGAGCTTTTCGCGCGGCATGCAGCAGAAGGTCGCGCTCGCACGTGCGCTCTTGCACGATCCCGAGGTTGTGTTCCTGGATGAACCCACGGCAGGCCTGGATCCGATGGCCGCACGCGCTGTACGTAGTCTCATCCTCCGACTGAAAGATGCCAGTCGAAGCATCGTGTTGTGCACCCACGACCTGGATGAGGCGGAGCGACTGGCAGACACGGTCGTGATTCTGCGGCGCGGGCGGATCGTCGCGGCGGATGCACCCGCGCGGCTGCGGGCCAACGCCGCGAGTGAGACCCGCGTCGAAATCGTCCTGTCCGGCGATTGCGACGCTGCCTCACGCATCGCCGCGCGCGTCCATGACATCGTGGACGTCGCGCAGCGAACCCCCAGAAGTCTCACCTACCGCACGCGCCGGCCAGCCAGCACCAATCCTGACGTGATTGCGGCGCTGGTGGCAGCGGGCGCGCAGATCGTATCGGTCACCTGCGAAACGCCGACACTGGAGGACGTGTACGCCGATGTCGTCGAGGCCGAGCCGGCCGAACCGGCGGGCGTGCCCGGATGAATGTGACTTCGGCCGACGCCTGGAGCGGCCACACCCGTCCGCCAGGCAACACGAGAATGACGTGGCTGATCGCCCGGCGCGCGGCAGTCGAAGCGCTGCACGACCGAATGACGGTCATCATGGGCGTCGGCACCGCGCTCGTTTTGCCCGTCTTCCTGATCGTCGTCGGACTTCGCCCGCTGCTCGACGACCCGAGCCTGGACAGCGAGGTCAGCCTGCCAATGGTGCTTTCCTTTTATCTACTCCTGGTGGGCCTCGTGCCGACGGCCTCAGCGGCCGGCATCGCCGCAGGTCAGTTCGCCGGTGAAAAAGAGCGCGGCGTCCTGACGCCGCTGCTTGCCTCGCCTGCGAGCAACATCGCGATCTTCGCCGGCAAAGTAGTCGGCGCGATCTTGCCCGCGATCATGTACGCGGCGATAGCGGACGGCGTGTTCCTGATCGGGTTGACATTGGCCATGGGCGTCGACGCCATGCGCCAGATACCAGTTCCGCTGATCGTCGCGATGTTGCTGCTGGTCCCCGAGGTCACCTTCTTCGCTGCGACCGTCGCCAGCGTGATTTCGTCGCGCGTGCGGACCTTCAATGCGGCCCAGCAGATTTCCGGTCTGCTGCTGATGCCGCTGTGGGGCGCCGTCTTCGGACTGGCGGCCAAGCTCCAGGAATGGGGTGACCTGGCGCTCGTCGGCGCGCTGGTCGTGATCCTTGCGCTGGACATAGCGCTCGCGGTATTCGGCGCTCGGACGTGGAGACGCGAAGAAGTGCTATCCCTGCGCTGAGCGTGCTCGATCTTCAGCTTCGTTCGGCTCGCCAACCGCTGACCGACGCGTGGACGCGCACGCCGGTCGCTCCGCGTGGATCGACGGCGCTTGGCCTGAATGTGCGGACTCCGCAAGTCGTTGCCTTCGACCTGGATATGCGCACAGTCCTGCGAGAGCTGTTCGCGTATCCCTTTCAACTGGTGCGACTCGGCGCGTACTGGAACCGCATCGAGCCGCAGCCTGGCCTATTCGACACATCCGAGCTCGACGCGCAGATCGACACGATCGAGGCCGCGGGCAAGCAGGTCATCTTGTGCGTCGGCGCGCTGAAAGCCTTTGGCTATCCGGAGTTTTTCGTGCCGCGCCACCGCTTGCCATATGCGTTACCAGAGCACACGCGTATCGGCGCAACGGCTTTCCGTGATTTGCTCGGCGCGGCGACCGAGTTCAGCGCGCGCATCGTCGAGCGCTACCGCGACCGGGCTTGCGTCCTGGCGTGGCAGGTCGAACACGAATCGGTCGACCCCCTGGGGTTCGAGCATTCATGGCGGCTGGATCTCGACTTTGTTCGAGCGGAAGTCGAGGCGGTGCGGGCCGCTGATCCGTCGCGGCCGGTGCTCTTGAACGGGTACCTGCCGACGTCGCTGCCCGTCCGGCTGACCCAGTGGTGGTTGACGCGCGACCAGGGCGACTCGCTGGTGGCGGCCCAGCGGCTCGGGGACATCGTCGGACTGGATTACTACCCGCGCAACGCGCTGGTCGGGCTGCGAGACTGGACGCTGTACGTCGACGGAGGACACCGGGGTGGCCGGCGACGCTTCCTTGAACTGGTGCAGTGGGCGCGTCGAACGGGGCGACAGCTCATGCTGACGGAAGGTCAGGCCGAGCCGTGGGAGGCGGTGACGCAACCGCCGAATCCGCGTGCGCAGGCCATGTGGAGCTGTCCGCCCGAGCAGGTGATCGCGAACTACAACACGGTGATGGCGTGGGCGGCGCAGGCCCGTTTTTCACTGGACGCGTATCTGTTCTGGGGCGCTGAATACTGGCTGGTGCGAAAACAGTCAGGCGATCGCAGTTATCTCGATGCGTTCGCGCGCATCGTCGAGCAGCCCTGACTCGCTGAGGCGCGATTCTGCCAGCCGTGACGTGTCGCGCTTGGACGGCGAGACATACACAGACCACCGTGCGTTTGCGACGCCGTGCGCCAGCGTGGCTCAATGGCGAACGTCATGAAGATGCTCGTCACCTCTTTCCAGCGCGACCCCGCCCGCCTCGCCGAACTCCAGAAACAGTTCCAGGTCGAGTTTGTCGCGCCCCCACGTGGCGAGCCGACCGCTCATCTCGCACGCGACGTAGATGCCGTTTTCGGCTCACTGAGCGCAGACGAATTCGCCGCGGCTGAGAAACTACGCTGGGTCCAGTCGCCGAGCGCCGGCGTTGAATGGATGTGGAAGGTCCCCGGCCTGGCCGAGAGCGACGTGATCGTTACCAACATGCGCGGCGCCCATGCGGCCACGATCGCCGAGCACGCGTTCGCCATGCTGCTCTCGCATACACGCGGCCTGCCATTTTTCGCGGCGCGCCAGCGAGACCACGAATGGGGTCGCCAGCAGCGCCAGCTGACGGCAATCAAAGGCATGACGATGGGCATCGTCGGCTTCGGCAACATCGGCCGTGCGATCGCGCGACGCGCAACCGGGTTCGAGATGCGCGTGCTGGCAGTCGACGCCGAGTCCGTTCCCGCCGGCGAAGGCGTAGCGGAAGTCTGGCCGCTGGACAGATTGGATGACCTTTGCCGCGAGTCCGATGTCCTGGTGAATTCGGCTCCGATCACACCCAGGAGCCGCGGCATGATTGGCCAGGCGCAGCTCCGACTGCTGAAACGTGGCTCGTATCTGTTGAGCATGTCGCGTGGAGGGATCGTCGACGAGCCGGCCCTGGTCGACGCACTCGAAGAGGGCCATCTCGCGGCGGCGGGCATCGACGTCACGGCGACCGAGCCGCTGCCAGCGGGCGATCCACTCTGGACAGCGCCCAATCTGATCATCACGCCGCACTCATCGGCTGGCTCGCAGCTGACAACTGAGCTGGTGTGGTCGATCCTCACCGAGAATCTCGGCCGATTCATTCGAGGCGAAGAGCTGATGAACCGCGTCGATATACACCGCGGCTACTGACCGAAAGCTGGTCCGCTATCCGCCGCACGTTGACGGTTGACGCTTGACCGTCCGCGTTCCAGCACGTGTCACAATTCGCGTCGGCCAAAACTGTGCATCGTGCACAATGACCGACGCGAGTAGCTGGGTGCAGCCTACCCGATGGTGCTCCAGGTGGAGGCAACGGGGCTCTCCGAGGCAGGCCCCCACCGCACGACCAATGAAGACAGCCTGGGTGCCTTCGTGCCCGACGACATCCCCGGCGCCGAGCGCAAGGGGTACCTGTATGTCGTCGCGGACGGCCTCGGCGGCCACCAGGCGGGCGAGGTGGCCAGTGCGACCGCCGTCAAAACGCTGCGCGACGAATACTATTCACCGTCCGCGCACTCGCGGATAGAGCCCGCGCTGCGTCAGGCGGTGCAGGCAGCCAACCTGCGCGTGCACGATCTGGCGCATCGCAACCCCGAGTACCGTTCGATGGCCACGACACTGACCGCGATCGCGTTGGTGGGCAACTGCGGTTATCTGGCGCACATTGGTGACAGTCGCGCGTATCACTGGCGCGATGGTCGGCTCAACGTGCTTACCTCGGACCATTCCGAAGCAGCGGAGCTCGTCCGGATGCGTATCCTCAAGCCAGACAAGATACGCGATCATCCGGGGCGGAACGTACTGACGCGGACACTGGGTCATGCACTGATCTCGCGGCCGGACTTTCTGCGCCAGCCACTGGTCGCCGGGGACCGCTTCTTACTGTGCAGCGATGGACTCTGGTCTGAAGTTGAGGACACGGAGATCGCCGAGGCCATGTCCGACCATTCGCCAGTCGAAGCGTGCCACCAGCTCATGCGGCTGGTGCTGGCGCGCGGATGCCCGGACAATGCGAGCCTGGAAATGATTCGCGTACTGGTGACCGCGCCACCCGAGGACCCCGGTCCATCGCGCATGGGCTGGTTGTCGGGCGTGCTGGGACGGGGAGGTCGTTGATGGCGCTGGAACGACCGCTCGGTGCGAGCCGCTACGGCCCGGGCGCGACCGTCAACGACCGCTATGAGATCCTCGGAACGCTCGGTCAGGGCGGCATGGGTGAGGCGTACAAAGCCCGCGACCGCGAGTCCGGCCAGATCGTGGTCATCAAGGTTCCGTACGCCAGCAGCATCGGCGACCCCGCGACCTTCAGCCGTTATGAACGCGAGCTCGACATCGGTAAGCGGCTCGACCATCCAGGCATCCAGCGTATGTTGCAGTCGGGTCGGCTCGACAATGGCGTGGCTCCGTACGTCGTCTTCGAGTACATCGATGGCGAGCCCATGCGCGAGTACCTGCGCAAGCACGCGCCGCTCGACCCTGAGACGGCGGTCGACTTCGCGATGCAGCTCGCCGATGTTCTGGAATACGTTCACGCGCACGGCGTCATCCATCGAGATCTCAAGCCCGAGAACGTCCTGATCACCCCGGACGCCAAGGCCAAACTGGTGGACTTCGGAATCGCGTTGTTGAAAGGCGCGCGTCGACTGACGTTCCAGCGGCTGTCGAGCGAGGTCGGTACCCCGGACTACATGGCTCCAGAGCAGGTGCAGGGCGAACGCGGGGACGCCCGAACTGACGTGTATGCACTTGGCGTGATGGTGTTCGAGATGTTGACGGGCGACGTGCCCTACCACGGTGACAGCCCACTCGCCATCATGAGCCAGCACGTGACCACGGATGCGCCGTTGCTGAGCGATCGCCGCCGAGACGTCCCGCCAGCACTCGAAGCGGTCGTCTACCGTGCGCTACGACGCAGCCCCGAGGATCGATATCCGAGCATGGCTGCCTTCAAAAACGACTTGCAACACCTCGACCAGGTTGAGATTCCGAACTACACGCTGAGGCGCCCGAGGAGGAAAATGCTGCCCGCGCGCGCCATGCCGGCCTTGCTGATCGTGCTGGCGCTCGCCTGCCTCGTGCTGATCGGGGTCCTGGCCGAATTGGTCCATCGTACGCAGGTGCCACACTGATGCCGCAAACCTCGACTCCCCAGGACGTTCTCAGCGCTGCCCAGGCGGCGGGAGTCGAGCTGGTGCATCTGCAATTCACAGATGTACCCGGCGCGATCAAGAGCATCAGCATCCCCGCGAGTCGGCTCCAACGGGTGCTCCAGGATGGAGCGTGGTTCGACGGCTCGGCCGTCGAAGGTCTTGCGCGTGTAGCCGAGCGGGACCTGTACCTGCGGCCTGACCCGACGACGTTCGCCGTCCTGCCCTGGGAGGCAACTCCGACTGCACGTCTGATCTGCGATCTCGGTTTGCCTGGCGGCACTCCGTTCAAAGCTGATCCGCGTGCGGTGCTCCACGATGCGCTGGCACGCGCCAGGGAGGGCGGCTTGTGTTATCGCGTGGCGTGCGAGGTCGAGTTCTTCGTCTTCTCGGATGACACGCCGGGGGAAGGCGAGTTGCTGCCCGTCGATCGCAGCGGCTATTTCGAGATGCACGGCAATCGGGCGAGCAGCCTGTGCTACGCGGCGGTCGACGCACTCGACGCGTTTGGCGTCGGCGTCGAAGCCACCCATCACGAGGTCGGGCCCGGTCAGTATGAGATCGACCTGGCCGACGACGACGCACTTCGTGTGGCGGACGGGATCGTCGCTCTGAAGTGGGCCCTGCGGGCGCTCGGCCGCCGCTCGGGCATGCGCGTGAGCTTCATGCCCAAGCCGTTGGAGCACGCATCCGGCTCGGGACTGCATGTCTCGCAGGTGCTGGCGGGCGCGCAGGCAGAGAATCTGTTCTTCGCGGCCGACGAGCGATACGCGCTCTCACCGCTGGCTTGTCAGTTCATGGCGGGCCAGTTGGCGCACGCGCGCGGCATGTGCGCGATCATCGCCCCGCTCGTGAACTCGTACAAGCGACTCGGCGGTGGCGCCGAGGCGCCAGCACGTGTGACGTGGGCGCGGGTAAATCGCGGTGCGCTGCTACGCGTGCCCGAGTCGTCGAGCGGCCCGCGCACCCTGCTGGAGCTGCGCGCGCCCGACCCGTCGTGCAACCCCTATCTCGCGTTTGCGGCGATGCTCGAGGCTGGGCTGGATGGCATCGCGCGCCAACTGCCGTTGCCCGAGCCGATCGAGGAGCCAGATGCGCCCGACAACAGCGAGGCGGTCGCCGAGCAGTTGGCGAACCCGTTGCCCGCGACGCTGGGCGAAGCGCTGGAGGAGCTCGAGTGGGATCCCGTCGTGCGCGAAGCGCTGGGCCAGCCCGTGGTGGAGCGGTTCCTGGCGGCCAAAGAAGCCGAATGGCTGGCGTTCTCACGCCACATCAGCGCCTGGGAACGCGCGCGCTACCTGGATACCGCATAACTCTCCCTGGCTTTAGGCACTTCGCACAACACCAGCTACTCACATTCGGATGAAACTGCCGGGGACCTTCACGCGATGCGTTGCATAGCCTGTTGTCGGCCAGCAGCTGTTGGGCAGGCTGTCCATATTCGTGCGGAGGTAGAGACCCGAGATGGCGGACGAGAAGAGGGGCACGATGGTCCCTACGCTGGGGCTCACCGGGATCACGGTCAACGCCATGGCCTTGATTGCACCGGGTGCATTCCTGTGGCTGACCTATCAGGTACAGGCCGCGCAGACCGTGCCGGGCGGCACGGACTCGACGGCGCTGGACATGTGGCCAGGTATCGTCTTCGCACTCATTCTCGCGTTCCTGACGGCCATCTCCTACGCCGAGCTGGCGCGCAAGTACCCCGAGGCAGGCACGGGTAGCGCGTACTACTTTGCTGAGAAGGCTTTCGTCGACAAGGCCGAACAGCGCCACCACAAGTGGGCGCGTCTGGCAAAGCTCGCGACTGGTTGGGCGGCCCACCTCTTCTACTGGGTCTACCCGGGCATCATGGTCTCGTTCATGGCCATCCTCATCTCGTACTTGGGTGGCCTGTTCGGGTTCACCATCGACCTGGTCCCACAGATCATCATCTGCTGCGCGTTCTCCGCCCTCGTTGGCTTCATCGCCTATCGCGGCGTCAACGGCTCGACGATGACGGCGCTGCTGATCAACATCATTCAGCTCGTCGCGCTCGTTTTCTTTTCGGTCCTCGCCATCGCGTATCGCGTGATCAACCCCGACCACGCCAACTTTGTGCACTCGAGCGCCGGCTCCGTCGTGGTGCCGCACGACCTGATGAACGTGCTGTTCCAGGCCACGATCGCGATCCTGATCCTCGTCGGGTTCGAGTCGACAACCGCATTTGCGGCGGAGGCCAAGAATCCACGCCGGGACGTCCCACGCGCGGCGTTGCTGTCGCTGATCATCCAGGGCTTGATCGCCTACCTGTTCGAGTACTTCGCGGCCGACTTCGCGCTCGGCGACACACTCACGAACACCGCCGCCGATGGCACGCTCACGACTGGCCTTGACGCGGCCGCGGCCTCGAGCGCGCCCATTGGTGACATGATTCGTCTGGTCGGCGACTCGCTGCTCGGTGGCATCGGCTTTGGCTTGACGATCACCATCGCGATCACGGTTGCCCTGGCGATTCTTGGCACCACGCTATCGGCTATGAACACGGGCGTGCGCATCACGTACGCGATGGCCCAGGACGACGAGATGCCTGAGCCGCTCGGCTTGCTACACGGTAGCTACGCGACACCGCACACGGCAGTCTGGGCCATGGTCGTCGTTTCCGCCATCGTCGGCATCATCGGGGTGTTCTCGGTGGTGTCGCTGACCGGCATCACGCTGGCGTCGAACTTCGGTACGTTCGTGCTGTACGGCCTGACGTGTCTGTGGACGATCATCGCCTTCCATGGGCGCGCCGAGGGCAGCCTCCTCAAGCACGTGATCGTGCCCGCACTGGGATTGATCGCCAACCTGGCCATGCTGGTCACGATTCTCGGGGTGGGCATCGCCGGCGGCGGCACCTCGCAAGAGGAGTCACTGATCGCGATCGCGTTTGCGGGGTTCTGGGCCGTCGTCAGTGCGATCTACGTGGTGCTCAGCAACCGGCGCAGCGGACGGACCTTGTTTGCTACGCCCTCGAGCATAAGCGCCGAACGCGCCTGACTGCGCTCTCGCGCCTGGCCGGCGGCGGCGCGGATCCGCCGCCGCTGCGCTCGACTCCGCCCTGACATACCCTGGGGCTGCCATGGGACAGGACCTTCCGGCGGCCCCAGCTGCGCTGACGATCTCCGAAGCGGCAGGCCGACTCAGAGACGGCAGCCTCTCATCCGTCGAGCTCACGCGCGCGCTCGTCGCCCGCGCCAGGGCAGCACAGGACACGATCGCCGCGTTCAACTGTTTCACCGAAGAGCCGGCCCTCGAAGCCGCCGAGCGCGCCGACTCCGACCTGGCGAACGGCGTTGACCGCGGGCCTCTTCAGGGCATCCCGCTGGGCATCAAAGACATCATCGCCACGCGCGATGCGCCTACCACTGCCAACAGCCGCGTGCTGGATCCGGCCTGGGGCACTCGCGACGACGCGACTGTCGTGCGCAAACTTCGCGACGCCGGCGCGGTCATTCTGGGGAAACTCGGTCTGCACGAGTTCGCGATTGGCTGGCCCGATCCCGATCTGGGATTTCGCATTCCGAAGAATCCGTGGGATCTGACGCGTACGCCTGGCGGATCTAGCTCGGGGACCGGGGCGGCGATCGCCGCGGGACTCATTCTCGGCGGGCTCGGAACGGATACCGGTGGATCGATTCGCGGTCCGGCGGCGTACTGCGCCATCAGTGGCATCAAGCCGACATTCGGGCGAGTGAGTAAGGAGGGCTGTGTGCCACTCGGCTACAGCCTCGACAACATCGGACCGATGGCGCGCACCGCGCGCGACTGCGCGTTGATGCTTCAGGTGCTGGCGGGTCACGATCCACTGGATCCGTGCACGGTGGACGAGCCGGTGCCGGACATGCTCGCTCCGCTCAACCGTTCGTTCGAGGGTTTGCGCATTGGGGTCCCGCGCGCGTACTTCTTCGACGTGCCTGAGCTCGACGACGAGATTCGCCAGGCCGTGCTGACCGCGATCGACGCTATGGCCGCGGCCGGTGCGCGCGTGGTAGACGTCGAGATCCCGCACGCCGCTCTGGCGCTGAATGCACAACGGGTCATCATGTGCGGCGAGGCGTACGCGTATCACGAACCGGACTTGCGCCAGCGGCCCGAGCTGTACGGCCGCTACGCGCGCTACCAGCTCCGGCAAGGAGTCCTGTATAGCGCGGCGGATTATATCCAGGCTCAGCGCGTGCGCTCGCTCATCAAGGTCGAAGCGGAGCGTGCGCTTGCGTCGGTCGACGTGATGGTCACCCCGACCGCGCTGACCGTCGCCCAGACGTTCGCCGGGTATGATCCGGACGCGCTGTCGCGCATGCCGTCATTCATGTCGATCTGGAACCTGACGGGCCTACCCGCGATCAGCGTACCGTGCGGGTTCTCTTCGGCCGGGCTGCCGCTCGGGCTGCAGATTATTGGCAGGGCGTTCGACGAGCCGACCGTGTTCCGTGCGGCGGACGCGTACCAGCATGTGACCGAGTGGCACACGCGAACACCGCGAGAGGCGGTGGCCGCATGAGTGCGCAGGAAGAGGTGGACGCGATTCTTCGGCGCGCCGGTCTGGCCATTGCGGACTCCCAGGAATATCAGCGGCTCGTGAACAATTACCCGCTCGAGCAGGAGCGGATTGCCCAGTTGCGTATCCCTGAGGTGCGCTACGGCGAGCCGGACATGGTCTTTCGCGCCCGCCCAACTGCCGGGCAATCCTGAACCCTTCAGGTAAGCCGATGCAGCGCAGCTCCGAGCGCATGCTCACCACGCATACAGGCAGTCTGCCGCGCCCAGCTGATGTGCGTGAGCTGGTTGCAGGCCGCGATCAGCGCGAGGTGCGTAACAACCCTGAAGCGGGACCCCGGATTCAGGCCGCCGTCGAAGCGTCGGTACGCAAGCAAGTGGAGATCGGACTGGACATTCCGAACGACGGCGAGATGGGACGTGTTGGCTTCTCGTCGTATGCCACTGAACGGCTGACCGGCTTCGATGGTCCGAAACGGCCGATGGTCATGCAGATAGACCGTCAGCTGTTTCCTGAGTACTTCGCGGATCTTGGTCCGGCTGGCGCTTTACGCCAGTTACCGTCCTGCAGCGGCGAGATTACCTGGGTCGGAGACGAGGCGATCGCGCGCGACATCGCCACGTTCAAGGCCGCCCTGG
>JAFAPL010000164.1 GCA_019247135.1 Chloroflexota bacterium
CATCACGTCGAAGCCGCCAGGCACGATCGAGTGGGAGTAACGATTCGACGAGCGCGAATCGAAGACCGCGCGGAGTGGGCGCGCATGCGCGCGCTGCTGTGGCCGGACGAAGACGAACAGGAGCTCGCGCATGACCTCGAGCCCTTTCTTGCCGATGCCACGCAGGTTGCATTCGTCGCGGAGCGCGACGCTGGCGGGCTGTGCGGATTCGCCGAAGCCAGCATCAGAAAGTTTGCCAACAGCAACACTGAATCGCCCTGCGCGTTTCTCGAGGGCTGGTGGGTCGACGCGGACGTGCGCCGGCGTGGCATCGGGCGAAAGCTCGTGGCCGCCGTCGAGGACTGGGCGCGTGACCAGGGATTTCGCGAGCTGGGTAGCGACGCGTTGCTCGATAACCTCGACAGCCATCGCGCGCACGGCGCCGTCGGTTTTCAAGAAATTGAACGTGTCGTGTATTTCAGGAAGGATCTGTAGGCGCGGGACCATAGAGCGCTCATGACACGCGTATGAAGCTGGTGCTGCCAGGCGGCTCCGGATTCCTGGGTCAGGTACTGGCACGCGAGTTCCTCACCCGCGGCCACGACGTCGTCGTGCTAGCGCGCCATCCACGCGTCCGCTACGGCCGCTTCGTGCCGTGGGACGGTCGCAGCGTCGGTGACTGGGCGGCGGAGCTTGACGGCGCCGACGCGGTCGTCAACCTGGCGGGTCGAAGCGTCAACTGTCGCTACACCAAGACCAACCTGACGCAGATGTTTGCGTCGCGCGTCGATTCGACCCGCGCGGTGGGGCTCGCAATCCATGCCGCCCAGCGGCCACCACCGGTGTGGCTGCAGATGAGCACCGCGACGATCTACGCGCATCGCTTCGATGCACCGAACGACGAAATCAACGGCGTGCTCGGCGGAAACGAGCTCGGAGCGCCCACGTACTGGCGGATGAGCGTCGAGATCGCCCGCGCCTGGGAGCGCACGTTCTGGGAATCAGACACGCTGGCCACGCGGAAAGTCGCGCTGCGTTCGGCAATGGTGATGGGCAACCAGCCGGGCAGCGTGTTCGACGTTCTCATGCGCCTGAGCCGGCTCCGACTGGGTGGACCCATCGCCGGTGGCCAGCAATATGTGTCGTGGATCCACGAAGCTGACTTTTTCCGCGCCGTCGAGTTTCTGATCGACCGCGCGGACATCGAGGGCGTGGTGAACGTCGTCGCTCCGGAGGCGTTGCCGCAGCGGGACTTCATGGCCGTGCTGCGCCGCGCCTGCGGACTCAATTTTGGATTGCCCGCGACCGCCTGGATGCTTGCGCTCGCGGCGGTCGTGCAACGCACCGACGCAGAGCTGCTGCTGAAGAGTCGCCGCGTCGCGCCCCGTCGGCTCGTCGAGGCGGGCTTCACATTCCAGTACCCCACGTGGGCCCTGGCCGCGCGCGACCTGGTGGAACGCAGCATCCACCGCGCGTCAGCATGAAGTGATGAGCGGTGTGGCGAAGCCGGCCCACACGCGCCCTGTGGCTGCTAGCCTGAGGGCGGCAGAATGAAGGTGCTCGTGGTCGGCTCAGGTGCGCGCGAGCACGCCCTCGCCTGGAAGCTCGCTCACGAGGGCGCGCAGGTGATCGTCGCGCCAGGCAACGGTGGCACCTCCAATGCGGTTGGCGTCCGGGTCGAGGATCTGGACGGGCTGGCGGACCTGGCGCAGCGAGAAAAGATCGACCTGACGATCGTCGGTCCCGAGGCGCCGCTCGCCGCCGGCATTGTCGATGTCTTCGAGACGCGCGGGCTGACCGCCTTCGGTCCGAATCGAGCGGCCGCGCGCATCGAGGCCAGCAAGGCGTGGGCGAAGGAGTTTCTCAGTCGCCACCATATTCCGACGGCACGGGCCCATGTCGTCGCGTCTGAAACGTCTGCGCGCGATGCGATCGCTCGCGCCGGCTTGCCCGTGGTGCTCAAGGCCGACGGCCTCGCCGGCGGCAAGGGTGTGTTCGTCGTGATGGACAACGCCCAGATGGAGGCTGCGCTGGACACGCTGTTTCGGAGCGCCTCGCTCGGTCCAGCGGCATCACAGGTGCTCGTCGAGGAATACCTCGAAGGCCCGGAGCTCTCCGTACTCGCGTTCACGGACGGCGAGCGGATCGCGGTGATGCCCGCAGCGCGCGACTACAAACGCCTCCGGGATTATGATCGCGGACCGAACACCGGCGGCATGGGCGGCTATACGCGTCCGGCGTACGCAACCGAAGCCCTCATGCAGGAGGTGCAGCGACGCGTGCTCGAGCCAACGGTCGCCGGCATGGCCGCCGAAGGCGTGCCGTTCCGCGGGGTGCTGTACGCCGGTTTGATGTTGACAGCGAACGGGCCGAAAGTCCTGGAGTTCAATTGCCGCTTCGGCGACCCGGAGGGTCAGCTGGTCCTGCCGCTGCTGGAGTCGAGTCTGACCGACGTGTGCATGCAGTGCACTGGCGGCGAGCTCCGAAGTGAGAGCGTGCGCTGGAGTCCAGAGCGTACCTACGCGGTCGTCGTGGCCTCTGATGGCTATCCGACGCGGCCTCGCACCGGCGACGTGATCCACGGACTGGACGAGATCCGGGAGGACGTGCTCGTGTTTCATGCTGGCACGGCATCTCGGGACGGCGAACTCGTAAGTGCCGGCGGGAGGGTGCTCACGCTGGTCGGGTGTGATCGCCGCGCCGTGTACGCGGCCGTGGACACGGTGCAATTGAAGGCAAAGCAATTTCGGACAGACATTGGCGTCGAAGTCGGCGGAAGAATTGCGGAGGCAGTCAGGTGATTCCGCGATATACGCGTCCCGAGATGGGCCGCATCTGGTCAGACGAGCACCGCACCGAATTGTGGCTGCGCGTCGAGATCGCAGTCTGCGAAGCGTGGGCCGAATTGGGAGTCATTCCCGAGTCCGACCTGCAGGCCATCCGCGGAGCAACGGTTGACAGCGACCGCATGGCGGAGCTTCTGCGCGAGACGCACCACGACATGATCTCCTTCACCTGCACGGTGGCGGAGCGTATCGGCCCGGCGGGGCGATGGATTCACCTCGGGTTGACGTCGTCCGACGTACTGGACACCGCCCTGTCGCTGCAGATCCAGGAGGCTACGGATGTGCTCGCAGAGGACCTGCGGCAGTTGGAGTCAGCCCTGTCGGAGCTGGCGGTCCGATACCGATATACGTTGGAGATCGGCCGTACTCACGGCATGCACGCGGAGCCAACCACGTTCGGTCACAAAATGGCCGTCTTTGTGGCGCAGGTCCGTCGAGACTGCGCGCGACTGGAGCATGCGCGTGACGAGCTGCGAGTAGGCAAACTCTCAGGCGCCGTGGGCACGCACGCCAATCTGCCGGCGGAGGTGGAGGAAAGCGCCCTCGACCGTCTCGGACTGCGCCCGGCGGAAGCGGCGACGCAAATTCTCCAGCGAGACCGCCACGCGCAGTTCGTCGCGACCCTGGCGGTGATCGCGGCGACGCTGGAGCAACAAGCCACCGAGATTCGCGCCTTGCAGCGCACCGAAATCGGCGAAGCTTTCGAGCCGTTCTCGTCGGGTCAGCAAGGCTCGAGCGCGATGCCCCACAAGCGCAACCCGGAGCTCTGCGAACGCATCTGCGGCCTCGCGCGGCTCCTGCGTGGACACGTGGTTACAGCGCTGGACAACGTCGCCCTGTGGCATGAGCGCGACATCAGCCACTCGTCTGCCGAGCGAGTGATCCTGCCGGACTCCTGCATCGGACTCGACTACATGCTCGATCTGATGACACGCATCTATGCCGACCTGGACGTGTGTCCGGATGCCATGGAGCGCAACCTTTCCCTGACGAATGGATTGATCTACTCCGGCCGCGTGCTGTTGGCGCTGGTCGAGGCGGGCATGGCGCGCAACGAGGCGTACAGGATCGTCCAGTCCGCCGCCCAGCGGGTATGGAGTGGGGATGGCGACCTGCTCACGCATCTTGCGCACGACGAGCGCGTGACCGAGCGGATCGATCAGGAGACGCTGAACGCGTTGTTCGATCCGGGCTATCACTTGCGTGGCATCGACGTGGCGTTCGCTCGCCTTGGGCTCGGGTGATTGATTGATGACACAGACGCTGTTTCGTCGCGGCAAGGTGCGCGAGATGTACGCGGTTGGAGACGACCGGCTGCTGATGGTGGCCTCGGATCGCGTGTCGGCCTTCGACGTCGTCATGCACGAGCCGATCCCTGGCAAGGGCGCGGTACTCACCGCACTCTCGAAATTCTGGTTCCTGAGAACCGGTTCCGTGGTACAGAATCATTTCATCGCCGACAGCCTGGACGCGCTGCCGGACGAGGCACGCGACCTTGGTGAGCAGAACGCCGGCCGTTGGCTGCTTGTTCGGCGTGCGGAGCGCATCGACGTCGAATGTGTGGTGCGCGGCTTTCTGAGTGGGTCCGCATGGGCCGAATACGCACGCGGTGGTACGGTGGCCGGCGAGCGACTGCCGCCAGGGCTATTGGAATCGGAGCGGCTGCCCGAGCCGGTCTTCACTCCAGCCACGAAAGCCGAGTCCGGTCACGACGAGAATATTTCGCGCGCGCAACTGCGCGCCCTTGTGGGTCAGGAATTGGCCCAGCGACTCGAGCAGACGAGCTTGCGACTGTACGACGCCGGCGCCAAACACGCGGAGAGCCGCGGACTCATACTC
>JAFAPL010000168.1 GCA_019247135.1 Chloroflexota bacterium
CAGAGCTGCAAGGAATCGCGTGCGGCTCACGATCGCGCCGAATGTTTTGTTGGCGGGCTGCCGCCTCGACTCGGGGGTGTGACCGACTAGCGGCGCGGGCTCGGGCGTCGCGTTCGACCGCGGCGCGACCTCGATTGCTCGCCGCTGGGCAGCGGCGGAAACACCGGCTCGGAACGCGTGGCCGGCGCGCGCGCCAGCATCTGCAAGTCGCGGAACAGAGCGCGCAGCGCGGCGCGATCCGTCGACGTGAGGTCGCCCGCCTGCACGGTGATCAGGAGTCGATGAAACTCGCGTACGGCGCGCGTGAAGCCTTTCGGGCGCACACTCTCGACGGCCAATCCACGGTGGGCTCTGCTCCCATCCGGGCTGTGCTCATCAGTGCGGTTGAGCACATCGACGTCGGGCTCAGCATGTTCGGGCAGACGTTCGAGTGCTTGACGCAAAGCGTCACGGGCGCGGTCCTGGTCCCAGTGTTCCCGAATCGCGCGCTGAACCAAGCGGGCGCGATCCTCCGGGCGGGTGGCGAGAAGCTCCTCCGCGGTCGAGACGGGCAGCCCGCGTTCGACGATCGCCTCGCGCAGTAACGGGTCCTCGAAGACACGCACGCGCTTGGAGATATAGGCCACGGAGCGCTTGACCGACTCGGCGACCTGCTGAAGGGTCCACCCACGGGTGCGCACGAGCTCGCCGAAGGCGTCGGCCTCCTCCTCGGCAGACAGGTCTTCGCGCTGCAGATTCTCGATCAGGTCGAGCAGATATGCCTGGTCAGCGCTGACCGTGCGCACGAAGCCCGGGATAGCCGTCCAGTCGAGCATCCTGGCCGCTGCCAGTCGGCGCATGCCGGAGGTCAGGATGAAGCGGTCGCCGTCGGCGCGGACGCTGATCGGCTGCTGGAGGCCGTAGTCGCGCATGGACTCGGCGAGCGCGGCGACGTCGCCGAGGAAGTGGCGCGCCGGCCGTCGCGGCAAGTCCACGCGGTCGACTGGGATGAGCTGAAGGACCGGCTCGGTCGGAGGTGCTGGCGTCGTGGGGCCGGCGGAACGACGTGCCATACGCTGCGAAGTGTATGCGGTGCGCGTCTCGCAGCGGTCTCACTTTCGTTACGAATCCGTGCATGGATTGTGATCCGTCGGCGTGCAGGTTCATGGTCTTCCGAATGTTCTGAAATCACGCGCCCTCGCGGAACCGCCGGCCCGCGGCGAGCGAAGTGAGCGACGGGTTGTAGATTGAACGTGAGGAGGACGCCGTCATCTCATCGCATCCCTGGAGCTCGACTGCGACCCGACCCGAACAGGGCGGGCTGCAGTACCACATTCGTTGTAAACCTGGCGACGTCGCCAGGTACGTGCTGCTGCCCGGCGACCCGAATCGCGTGGCGATGATGCTGGCGCGTTGGGCCCAAGGACGAGAAGTCGCAGACGAGCGCGAGCACGTCACGGCAACCGGCGTTCTCCGCGATGGTGGGCCGATCTCCGCCTGCTCTACGGGTGCAGGCGGTGGTTCGACCGCGAGTGCGCTGGAGGAATTGATCGCCATCGGAGCGGATACGTTTATTCGTGTTGGCACCTGCGGGGCCATTCAGCCGCATATTTCGTGTGGCGACGTTGTCATCCACACGGGCGCCGTCAGACTGGACGGAACCAGTCCGCAGTACGTCCGCCCGGAGTATCCGGCCAGCGCGCATCACCAGGTCGTGCTGGCGCTCGTTCAGGCTGCCGAACGACTGCAAGTACGGTATCACCTCGGCGTGAGCGCCTCGACCGCATCGTTTTACACGGGCCAGGGCAGGCCAGGTTGGAATGGGTACACCCAGACCTGGATGGAGACACTGGTGCCCGACCTGCAGCGGGCTGGGGTGTTGAACTTCGAAATGGAGGCGGCCACGATCTTTACCATGCTCGGCTTGTACGGACTACGCGGCGGGAGCGTGTGCGCGGTCATCGCCAACCGCGTAACAGACACCATGGTCAAGGAGGGCGTTGAGACCGCAATCGACGTCGCCAACGAAGCCGTGCGCATCCTCCAGGCATGGGACGCGCAAACCGCCGCGGCTGGTCGCACGACGTGGTATCCAGAGCTGGAGAAGACGTATGCATAACGTGCTAACGAGACGCGCGATTTTGCGCGGTGGTGGAGTTGTCGGCCTGTTGTCGATCAGCGGCGGCCTGCTGGCGGCCTGCAGCAACAGCAATACAGCGACCCAGAGCCCGACCGCCGCGCCAGCGGCGGCAGCCGCGAACAATCCGACGCAATCAGCGCCGGCCCAAGGCGGGACGCAACAGGTCAGCTTGAGGCTCGGCTGGTTGGCTAATTCGCAATACGCGGGTGACTTCGTGGCGATGGACAAGGGTTATTTCAAGCAAGGCGGAGTCGACGTGAAAATCGATCCAGGGGGTCCCAATATTGACCCCGTATCGTTGACTGCAAGTGGCTCGAACACGATCGGCAATGTGTCCTCCATCGCCGCCATGTTCCTGGCCCGATCACAAGGCGTGCCGGTCAAAGCGTTCGCCACGGCGCTCCAGCGGCATCCGTTCGCGTTCATCACGACGAAGGACAAGAATATTCACTCGCCAGAGGATTTCGTCGGCAAGAAGATCGGGATTCAAGCGACTGCCCGGCCACTCATCGACGCGGTGATCGCGAAATACAATCTGCCGCGCGATCATATCCAGATTCAGGTGATCGGCTCCGATTCGACGCCGCTGAAGACCGGCCAGGTTGACGTCATCACAGCCTGGGTGATCGACGCGCCGCAGATGGCGGCGATTGGACCCGACGCCGTCCCACTCCTGTTGTGGGACATGGGCATCCAC
>JAFAPL010000880.1 GCA_019247135.1 Chloroflexota bacterium
GTCCCGGGCCACAAGAGCTACCGCTTCACGTTCCGCGCCCTAGCCTACAGCCAGGTCGCCACGCTGGCTGCCTTCCGGGTCCCGGCGGCATCGCCAGCGTCCTCGGCGCCATCGGGCTGTCGATCGTCGGCGTGCGCCAACTGCACGCGACCACGACTGGCCGCGCGGTAGTGGTCGTCCTGGTGCCAGCCACGCTGCTCGGCCTCCTGGAGCTGGCGGGTGCGGCGGTGTGGTTCATGATCGCTTTCTCGGACCCGAGCTGGCAGCACTGACGCTGTTCAGAAGCCAGGAGGAGCGTCGCATGATGATGCATGGTCGGATCGTGCCGTGCCTAGTCTCGGCCGGGCTCGCCGCCCTCGGCCTGCTGCTGGCAGGCATCCCCGGCCCGTCGCCGGTCGCGGCGGCCGGGACATGGAGCACCGGCAAGCTGTCCGAGACTCGTGGCGGCATGGCTGTCGTGGTGGGTCGGCTCCACGCCGTTTTGGGCGGCGGCTATCGAGGTGCGTCGGAGCGCTTCGCTGCCGTCGACATCTAGAACGCAGGTGCCGTCGGCCTGACGGCGAGCTGGCGTCGTAGGTAACACAAACGCCCCCTCCCCGCGCGGGGAGGGGGCGTTTGTTCGGCGGGTAGCCGCGTTGGAACTGGCTCAGTTGGAGCCGTCGTCCGGCGCGTCGCTCGGGGCTGGCGAGTGGTCGTACATGTCGGCGACCGTCGAGGCCGTGGCGAAGCCCCAGTAATAGCCGCCGACGAAGATGGCGCGCGTGGGGAACCCGACCGCAGACGGCCAACGCCGCTGCGAGAGCGTGCCCGTGCTCCAGGTGTCTGTCGGCGCATCGTAAATGTCCACCGACGCAGTACTGCTGTTCACGGAGGAGCTGCTGTCGGCGAACAGGACCTGGTCGCCGCTGGTCACCGCCGACAGGGAGTCGCTCGGCTGGGACAGACTGGCCGTGCTCCACTGGTCGGTGCTGGCGTCGTAGATGTCGACGGTGGCCGACGGCTGACGGAAGCCAAGGCTGCCCCCGGCCAGCAGCGCCTGCGTGCCGACCGTGCCGGCGACGATCGACGTGCGCGGCTCAGAGAGTGGCGCCGCGCTCCAACTGTCGGTCGGAGCATCGTAGATGTCGACCACCCCGATGGGCTGGTCGGGGTTGATCTCGCCCCCGACCACCAGGACCTTGTCGGCCACGGTTGCGACCCGCGGGGTAAGGCCGCGCGGCTGGGACAGGTGGCTGTTCGTCCAGCTGCCCGTGCCGACGTCGAACGCATCCACGGCGTCAGACGCGACGTAGCGTCCCCCGACATCCGTTCCGCCCCCGATGATCAGGACGCGCGTGCCGACCACCGCGATGGCGGCGTTCTCCCTGGCGTCGGGCAGCTGCACAGTCGACCAGCGGCCGCTGGGGGCGTCGTACACGTCCAGCGCCTTCTTGAGGACCACGAGCAGGGTGTTTCCAACGGTCACCATGCGCGGCGGCACGTCGGGCGTCTGGGAGAGACGTGCCGTCCGCCACTGGCGGGTGCCAGCATCGAAGATGTCGACGCTGTCCACTGCTGTCTGGTGAGCCGGCGAATCGGTGTACGTTCCCCCGCCGACGAACAGAACCTGATTGCCCACGGTGGCGGCTGCTACGCGCGAGCGGGCCTGCGAGAGCCGCGCCGTCGACCATTGGCCCGTGCTGTCGTCGTAGATATCGACGGCGTCACTGACTGTCTCCGCGGACGGGGCGCCGCCCGCGAACAGGGCCAGCTGCCCCACGCTGGCGGACGCGACGCTCTCGCGGGCCTGGGAGAGCTGCGCGGTCGACCACGTCTGGGTGCTGTCGTCGTAGATGTCCACGCCGCCCGACGGGCTCCAGGCGCGGGGATGCTCGCAGCGCGCTGCGCAGCCGCCGGCGAAGAGTACCTTTGTTCCGATGCGCGCGACCCCAGGTCCCTCATGCGGCGCCGACAGCTCAGTGGTGGTCCAGGCGCCGTCGGCAAGAGCCGGTGTTGGCGCGGTGGCGAGCATTGGAACCGCCAGGCTGAGGATGGCCAGTACACAGAATGTCCTCGGCAGCATCACTACCTCCTTGTTGCCACCGGCGTGCCGGTGACCCGCCCAGCATGCGCCGGCCGCCCGCGGGCGCCACCCGCAAAGGGCCGTATATCGTGGCCGTATTCAGAGCGCCCAGGATACGGCCCACCCGATACGGTCCTGTCCCGATGCGGCGCGGGCTGCCGCAGTCGAGACTGGCTCTGTCACCTCGACTCGGCAGGAGACCTAGCTGTGGGACGCTCATCACTTCGGCGCACGATCGGCCCGAGCGCCGAGGGCCTCACGATGGCGGCCTT
>JAFAPL010000199.1 GCA_019247135.1 Chloroflexota bacterium
TACGCGTGCTCGAGATTGTCCGGGATGCGGACGACAAGCTTGTGCGTGCGCTGAATGGCCTGGCTCGCGCCAACTCGGCCGTGCGCATCGGGACGGCTTTGTGCGCGCGATGGCTTTCGTTCGTCGAAATCGGGCTCATGCTGCTGCTGGGTGCAACTGGTCGGCGAAGCGCCGCGTGGCAAATGTTGGTCGCGGTCGCAAGCGTCTATGCGGCGTGCGAGTTTGGTGGATCGGTGTGGCGTCGACGTCGACCGTTCGAGAGACTCGACGGCATCTCCCCCCTGTCGGCGCACGCGGGTGGCAGGTCGTTTCCCTCGCGGCATGTGGCGTCTGGACTGGCGATGGCGGCGATTGGCAAGCGCGCGCATCCAGGCCTCGGGGCGCTGATGGAGGCGATCGCATGGATGCTCGGCGTGACCCGCGTCATGGCAGGGCTGCACTACCCGAGTGATGTCATCAGCGCGGCGCCGCTCGCGGCGGCAGTCAGCTTCTTCGTCATGTCGGCAGGCGGAGACCGTCATCCTCGAGCGTAACGAGACCTTCGGCAGCCAGACGGCAGCTGCTGCGCATCAGGTGCGTGAGAGTCCTGGTCGGCACGAGCCGCGCCAACAGATCGAAACTCAATGCTTCGCCCGACGGGACGGCGCGCAGCGCGTCGAGTATGCGTCCGCGCACATACCGTTCGGTGGATTCAAACGGCGGTGTCGGCTGCCGAGGCCGCGCGCTCGCGACCTCCGGCATCTGTTGCGCTTGTGCACACTCCGTCAGCAGTGGACACACCAGGCAGAGCGGCTGACGCGGGCGACACAGGGTTGCACCCAGATCCATCAACGCCTGGTTCCAGGCGTACGCCACCTCGGCTCCAGGTAACGCGGCTTCCGCGAGGTTTTGCACGTTCTCGCTCGCCCCGAACACGCGAGCCAAGACGCGCCGAATATTCGTCTCGACAATCGCGACGCGCTGTTCGAACGCGAAGCACGCGATCGCCCCGGCCGTATATCGGCCAACGCCGGCGAGGCGTTGCAGTTGGTGAAGATCAGACGGCAGCTGACCGCCGAACTCCGCGACCGCCTGCTGGGCGATCGCGTGCAGGCGCACCGCGCGGAGGTTGTAGCCCAGTCCCTGCCAGGCTCGAATTGCGTCGGCGCGGCTAGCTGCCGCAAGCGCCGTCAGGGTAGGAAAGCGCTCCAGCCACGCGTGCCACTTCGGAATGACGCGATCGACTTGCGTCTGCTGCAGCATGACCTCGGCGACGAGGATCGCGTACGGATCTCGGGTGCGCCGCCAGGGCAGGTCGCGGCCGTTGTGCACGTACCAGTCGAGCAGGTGGTCGTGCACGCGCTCGAGCCGTGCGACGTCCAGCTCGCGCGAGGCGGTCACCGATCGCAGGATAGCGTTATGCTCTGGGGCGAGTCGGCATGCCAGCCGAGATCCTCGCCACCATCCTGGACGCGGTCGGCAATACGCCGCTGGTTCGGCTGCCCCACATTGGGTCGGACACTCGGACGCAGCTTGTGGGCAAGGTCGAGCTGCTGAACCCGGGCGGCTCGGTCAAAGACCGTATCGGTCTCGCCATGCTCGAGGCCGCCGAAGGGGCCGGCCTGGTGCGGCCAGGCGCGACCATCGTCGAGCCGACCTCGGGCAATACGGGCACGGGCCTGGCGATCGCCGCGGCCTTGAAGGGCTACCGGCTGGTGTGCGTCATGCCCGACAAGATGTCGAGCGAGAAAATCGCGCTCTTGCGCGCCTACGGCGCCGAGGTCGTGGTGTGCCCGACCGCGGTGCCCCGTGAAAGCCCGCAGAGCTATTACAGCGTCGCCGATCGACTTGCTCGCGAGATTCCGGGCGCGTTCCAACCCAACCAGTACTTCAATCTGGCGAATCCAGCCGCGCACGAGGCGACGACGGGGCCCGAAATCTGGCGCCAGACCGACGGCAAAATCACTCATTTTGTCGCTGGCATGGGCACCGGCGGCACGATTACAGGCGTTGCGCGAGCACTCAAACGCCAGAACCCCGCGGTTCAGATCGTGGGCGCCGATCCGACGGGCTCGATCTACTCGGCGGGCGACAAATTCACACCCAAGATCTACAAGGTCGAGGGCATAGGCGAAGATTTCATGCCGTCCACCATCGACCTGGGCCTGGTCGACCGTATCGAGGTCGTGGACGACAAGGAATCCTTCCTCATGGCGCGACGCGTGACGCGCGAGGAGGGCATTCTGATCGGTGGCTCGGGTGGCTCGGCCGTGGTCGCGGCCCTGCGTGTCGCACGTGAGATCGACGATCCCGAGGCCCTCGTCGTGGTCCTGTTGCCGGATACCGGCCGCAACTACCTGAGCAAGATCTTTGACGAGGAGTGGATGCGGTCGAACGGCTTCCTCGAGCAGTTTCCGACGCACTCGGTCGGCGAAGTGGTGTTGCAACGCCACTTGCCACCGTTTATTGGCGTCCAGGCGAGGGACACCGTGCGCGCCGCGATCGACACGATGCAGCGGTACGGCATCAGTCAGCTGCCTGTGGTCGAGGGGAAAACTGATGTTGGCGGGCCGGCGCCGCGAATGGTCGGCTCGATTGAGGAGCGCACGCTTCTGGATCGCATCTATCGCGACCCGACGCTGGTTGATTCCGCCGTCGGGGCGGCGATGGACCCCCCGTTCCAGACGATTCCGCGCAACGCCGACGTCGACGATGCCTTCGACATGCTCCTCGGCGGCGCAACGGCGCTGGTGATCACGGAGCGCGAGCAGCCGGTGGGTATGATCACCAAGTTGGATCTTCTGGAGTTCGTCGCGCATCACAACCGGCGTCGCAACTCCCACCGATGAGCGACGGCTTTTCGACGCGCGCGATCCACGTCGGACAGGCGCCGGATGAAGCCACGGGCGCGGTGATCGTGCCGATTTACCAGACGAGCACGTACGCGCAGTCGGAGGTCGGGGTCCATAAAGGCTTCGACTACTCGCGCACGGCGAATCCAACGCGGGCAGCACTCGAAGCGTGTCTTGCATCACTCGACGGCGGCAAATATGGCCTGGCATTCGCGAGCGGCATGGCCGCCGAGGACACGGTCCTGCACCTGTTCGAGTCGGGCGACCATGTGGTGGCGTGTGACGACGTCTATGGCGGGACGTTCAGGCTGTTTCACCGGGTGCTCGAGCGCGCCGGCCTGCACTTCACGTTTGTCGACGCCACCTCCGTCGACAACATCGAGCGTGCACTCGAAGCGCGCACGCGGCTGATCTGGCTGGAGAGCCCGACCAATCCGTTGCTCAAGCTTGTCGATATATCGGCAGTCTCGGAGCTGGCGCACAGCCGGGGCATCGTGGTGGCCGTCGACAACACATTTGCCAGTCCGTATTGCCAGCGACCACTGGAGCTCGGCGCGGACCTCGTGCACTACAGCACGACCAAGTACCTGGGGGGCCACTCGGACGTGGTCGGCGGTGGCCTGGTCACCTCACGCGACGATCTGTACGAGCGGCTCAAATTCCTCCAGAACGCTGTGGGCGGCGTAGCTGGGCCGTTCGATAGTTGGCTCGTGCTGCGCGGACTGAAGACGCTCGCCGTTCGGATGCGTCAGCACTCCGCCAACGCCATGGAGATCGCCTGCTTTTTGCAGCAACACCCGCGCGTGAAGGCCGTGCATTACCCAGGCTTGGAAAGCCATCCGCAGCATGGCCTGGGGAAACGTCAGATGGCCGGCGGATTCGGCGGCATGCTTTCGTTCGAAGTCACTGGTGGTGTGGACGCGGCACGCGAGGTGGCGCGCCGGACGCGTCTGTTCACGCTTGCCGAGAGTCTCGGCGGGGTCGAGAGCCTGATCGAGCTCCCCGCGTTGATGACTCACGCGAGTTTGCCGCCCGAGCGTCGTGCCGAAATCGGCATCGACGACGGCCTCATCCGCCTCTCTGTCGGCATCGAGGACCCCGAAGACCTGATCGCCGACCTCGATCAGGCGCTGAGCAGCTAGGCGGGTCGCCCGGCGAGGCGTTTCAGCTCGTCGACGTTCGGCTTGTCGGGACCTTTGTCCTCGAAGCCTGGCACCTCCAGCACCCACGGCAAATCACGAAGTGACGGATGCGTAAGCATGTGCACGAACGTATCCGCGCCCATGAGGCCGTGGCCGATGTTTTCGTGTCGGTCAACCGCGCTGCCCAGGCCTACCTTGGAGTCGTTGGCGTGGATCAGCCGCAATCGATCGATGCCGATGGACGCGTCGATCTCGTCGAGCGCTTGCTGGACGCCCGCGTCAACACGCAGGTCGTAGCCAGACGCGAACGTGTGCGCAGTGTCCATGCACAGCCCGAGCCGCCCGTCGCGGCCCAGCCGATCGAA
>JAFAPL010000215.1 GCA_019247135.1 Chloroflexota bacterium
GGCGCTTCCCCCGTCATCGCCCAGAGCTCGGCACAGCGCCAGGCTCTCTTCCGACAACATCGCCGCACGCGCGTAATCGCCCAGGTCCCTGGCGATACACCCCTGGTGGTGCAGCACGAACGCGATCCCGCGCTTGTCTCCACGCGATCGGAAAAGCGCCAGACTTTCCTCCGAGAGTCTGCTTGCCGCTGTGCAATCGCCCTGTTCTCTGGCCACGCGGGCGAGGTTGTGGAGCGCCCAGGCGGCCCCTCGGCAATCTCCACACTCGCGAAAAAGGAGGACGCTCTCATTCAGCAGCCTTGCCGCCCGAACGTAGTCCGCCTGGTCCCGTGCCGTGCATCCAAGGTGCTGCAGCGCCCAGCCGCTGCCACCCTTATCGCCAATTTCCCGAAATAGCGCGAGGCCCGTTTCGGCCAGCTCCGCGGCACGGTGATAATCACCCTGGTCCCGCGCCAGCGCCGCGGCCCCGCTCAGGACATCCGCGCGGGTCCAGGTGCCGGCGCGGCCATCAACTTCAGCGAGCGCCAGCATTTCCTCCAGCCAGCGCCGCCCCTCTCGCTCGTGACCGCGCACAAACCAGAACCGCCAGACGGCCCCGGTCAGGCGGAGGCCGAGTTCGGATTCGCCCACCTCAATAGCCCAGTGCAGCGCCGTCCGGATGTTGTCATGCTCGTGATCGAGCTGACGCAACCACATGGCGGGCTGCGCTCCCGTCAACTCCGGCTTGGCACGTTCGGCCAGCGCCAGGTGAAATAGCGCGTGTCGTCGACGGGTTGGCTCCGCTGCTCCGCTCTTGACGAGGCACTCCCACCCGTACTCCCGCATTGTTTCCAGTAGCCGGTAGCGCACGTCCCCAGTCGGGCTCTCCTGGACCACCACAAGCGACTTGTCCACGAGGCGCGCCAGCAGGTCCATGACGTCCGCTGAGTCGATCCCATCGCCGGCGCCGACAGCCTCGGCCGCTTCGAGCGTCCATCCGCCTGCGAAAACGGCCAATCGCTCGAACAGTCGCCGCTCCGCCTCGTCCAGCAGCGCGTAGCTCCACTCGACGGTCGCGCGCAGCGTTCGATGTTGAGGTAGCGCCGTGCGGCTTCCAGCCGTGAGCACTCGGAAGCGATCGGCGATGCGTGCCGCCAGTTGAGTCATGCCCAGAGCGCTGACTCGCGCCGCCGCCAGCTCGATGGCCAGGGCGAGCCCGTCGAGTTGCTGGCAGATGCGCGCCACGGTCAGCATGTTGTGCTGCGAAAGAGTGAAACCCGGCACGCCCGCGGCAGCCCGCTCGACGAACAACTGGACCGCTTCAGACCCTTCCACCGCCTGCACCATTGCTGCCGAAGGTCGATCATCGGCTGAGCCTGCGCCGATGGCGCTCAGGGGCGGGAGTCCGAGCGGCGGCACTCGCCAGGTGGTCTCGCCTCCGATGCGAAGCACCTCGCGGCTGGTGGCCAGAATTCGCACATCCGGGCAGGCGCGCAGCAGCGTCTCGGCCAGCTCGGCGCAGGCGGAAACGAGGTGCTCACAGTTGTGGAGCACGAGCAGCAGGCTTCGCGAGCGCAGGACTTCTGCGAGGGTCTGCGATAGCGAGCGGGTGGGCTGCTCGCGCACGCCGAGCATCGAAGCCACGGCTTGCGGTACAAGCGTCGGGTCCGTCAGTGGCGCCAGGTCCACCAGCCATACTCCGTCCTGGAACACGCCTGCAACGCTGCGCGCGAGTTGGAGCGCCAGCCGCGTCTTGCCGACGCCGCCGGCGCCAGTGAGCGTCAGAAGTCGAGCGGTGGCCAGCAGCCGGCGCGCTTCGGCAAGCTCGCGTTCCCGGCCGATGAAGCTGGTCAGGGCCACTGGTAGGGGCGGTGGCTTGACCGCCGGCGCAGCGTTTGAAACAGCAGTTCCAGCTGCCGCCGCCAGAAACGCGGCGCGCTGCGTTTCCTCCAGGTCCAGAGCCGCGGCGACGCGACGGACGGTGTCAACGTGCGGCCGACGCCTGAGGCCACGTTCCAGGTCTTGAACACCGCGGCCGCTCAAACCCGCCCGTGCCGCAAGCTCCTCTTGCGTGAGTCCCGCCGCCGTCCGAAAAGCCCTCAACAGTTCCGCGAAACTGCCCGGCTCACCCCGCATCGCCCGCCCCGCCGCGGCAATGCTAGCGCACGCGGAGCCATTTCTGTGTGCATTGCGTGCCCGTTCTGTGTGGAACTCAGGCGAAACAGAGGCGAATGTGGACACAGATACCTCCTGGGCGGAGTGAACGAACCGAACGCACCTGAACGCACAAGACGGAGCGGAGGGAGGAAACATGAACCGGTTCCGATGGCTCTTCAATCGTTTGCTTCTTGTATTTCTCACTCTTGCAGTCGGCGGCGGCTCCGCACTCTCAGCTCCGCCTAACGTTGCCGCGCAGGCAACCGACCACGTGCCGACAGTCGGCTTTCTTTCACCCAGTTCTCAACAGGACTGGGCCGCTCTGACAGGCGCGGCGAAAACCGGTCTCGCCGAGGCCGGCTACATCGACGGACAGAACGTCACCATCCTCCAGCGCTATGCCGACGGGAATCCAGAACGCATCCCATCGCTGGTCTCAGAGCTGGTCTCACACCCTGTCGATGTGCTGCTGTCCATGGGTGGACGCCCATCCCACCTGGCTGCAAAGCAGGCGACGACGACGATCCCGATCGTCTTCTGTGAGGCCGACGCTCTGGTCGCCGCGGAGCTGACGGGAGGACCGAGCAACAACCTGACCGGTGTGCTCTACTGGTCCGCCGAGCTGGCCGACAAGCGCATCGAGCTCTTGCAGGCGACCATTCCCGGTCTGAAACGGGTCGCGGTGCTGCGCGATCCAAGCAGCCCGAACACGGTGGTCCGCCTGGAAGCGATGCAAGCCGCGGCGGCGCAACGCCAGTTGGCGGTCATCCCGGTCGAGGCGCAAGACACGTCCCAGTTCGCTGCTGCGCTCGAGGCCGCCACCCAGGCGCAGGCGGACGCGATGGTCGTCCTGGCTACTCCGCTGTTCACCGTCAATCGCGAACCGCTCGCGGAACTGGCTCTCGCGCATCGACTTCCCGTCATGTACGAGACCCGTGAGAATGTGGACCGCGGAGGGCTGATGTCGTATGGCCAGAGCACATTCGACGACTTCCGACGCGCTGGCAGATACGTGGGGTCCTTGTTGGCAGGAGCACGCACCAGTGACCTGCCTCTGCTGGAGCCAGAGCGATTCGAGTTCCTGATCAACCTTGATACAGCCGACGCGATGCATTTCCCGATCCCGCCAGCAGTGCTGGCGCAGGCGACGGAAGTGATCGGCCAATCCGCGCAGCTGGTTCCTGCGCCAGTTCAAATCCCGTAAGTCCGCCGCAAGGCGCGCCGATCGCCCGAAGCGCGTATCGGCCTTGACCTGCGCACCAGACCGCGGCGGCGGTGCCGCCTGATAATGAGCACCGTGCTTCTAGGACAGCAAATAGGCTCGTACTCGCCAGGCAAATACGGGAACCACTTCGACACGACCCTGGCCGCCGCACGCGCCTGCGAACAGTCAGGCCTCGACTCGCTGTGGCTGGCCGACCACTTCATGTTTCCCGATGCGAAGGATCCCACGCGCGAAGTCCCCGTGTTTGACTGCTTCCTTGTGCTCGGCGCGATCGCCGCGTGCACGTCGCGCATCCGTATCGGCGAACTCGTCGCGGGTGTGCCGTATCGTAATCCAGCGCTGTTAGCCAAAATGCTGGCCACGCTCGACGTGATCGCCCACGGTCGCACGATCGTCGGCCTGGGTGCGGCGTGGCACGAGCCGGAGTTCATCGCCTACGGTTGGCCGTTTCCGTCGGTGCGCGAACGGATGGAGATGCTCGAAGAGGCGGTTCAGATCGTGGACCGCATGCTCACCCAGCGAAAGGCGACCTTCCAAGGCAAGCATTACACCGTCGACGGCGCGTATAACGATCCGCTGCCAGTGCAGAAACCGCGTCCACCGATCATGATCGGCGGCAGCGGTGAGAAGGTGACGTTGCGCATCGCCGCGCAATACGGCGACTTCTGCAATGTGAGCGGCGATCCCGCACGGGTCGCGCACAAGTTCGACGTCCTGCGCCAACACTGCGAGCGCGTCGGTCGACCGGTCGACGCCGTTATCCGCTCAGCGGATCTGTCCCTGCTGATCGGGGCCAACGAACGCGAGCTCGCGGCCAAGAAGGAGCGCTTCGGCGACCAGTTCCACCTGATCGGCACAGCCGAGGGAGTGCTCGAGGGCATGCGCCGGTACGCAGCCGCGGGCACCCAGTACATCACCTTCAACATGCCGGACGCCGACGAGGTGGAGCCGATACTTCTCCTCGGTGAACAGGTCGTGCCCGAGGCGGCGCGCATCTGATCGGCAGTTCAGCGATCCGGTTGTAACCCGTCTGACACCGATGGCGTTTAGGGTTACTACGAGGTTTGAGTACAGGCCACGATGGTGACGGGCACACGTGCCAATCAACAGTCGAACAGATCAGAGCCCTCCACGAGCAGGAAGGTGGCCGTGCGGCCCCCTGCTCCAGAGCGGCACCCCGTTCCAATGCTTGGAGCACACCTCGGCGGTGCGCTTGATCCGCGGCAGGTCATGGGCCTTCAGCGTTCGCTTGGGAACCGCGCGGTAGCGAGAATGTTCACCCCTCCGCAGGTCCAGCGAGCGATCAACATGGACACGGTTACTCGGGCAAGCTGGACAGCGGCTTCACAAGCCCGCGGATACCGTCGCTCGACGGCACTCGGGGAGATCGACAAAGCTGTGGAGGCGTGGAATTACGCGCGCACCGGGCTGATGGTCACGCCCGCTGCCATGCGCCAGGCGTTGCAGAACATCAGCGCAGCGATCGAAGCGTGGAGGAGCTCCAAGGACGGGCGCGGTAGCCGTCGCGATACAGCGGTTGAGGACCTGGCGAGCAGCGTGACCGCCCGACTGCAGCAACTGAGTGCGCCCGGGGCGGCGGTCGATACGACGTCGGCCTACGCTCAAGCGGCGCTGAGATTCTGGAGCAGCGCGAGCCAGACGGCGCCACTTACGGATCTGACTGATCATCTTGTGGACTTTGCAAACGCCAGACTGCCGCACCCAATGAAAAAGGTGTACGCGGGTGGCGGCGCGAACACGCTTGGCTCTTTCGACGGCAAAACGTGGACGATTACCATCTGGACAGGAAAGTTCACCACTCGGTCGAATGTCTCGACCGTCCCCCAGCTACAGGACCAGGAGGTTGCCGCGATTGCCAACCTGGTCTTCCATGAGGCACGTCACGCCGAACAGCATTTCCGAATAGCGCAACTGCCACAGGGTAGAAACGTAGGGTATCCACCCGAGGTGTATCAGGCCGCAAGCCGGGCGCCGCAAATGCCTGCCGCGGACCGCGAGCAAGCGCAGGGTTGGGCAGCGTTTCAGCGGGGTGGGAGCTACAACAACTATCGGATTGAAACGATCCAGATCGGCGACGCAGCGTACGCCCTGGCGAAAGACTTGCAGGACCTGAGGCAGACCGCCGCTCCCACGGGATTGCAGGCACATTTAGCTGCCGTCAAGCAGAAGGCCACGTTTTATCCGCGGGAAGAAACCCGAATCCGTCGGTCAGCTCAGCTGCGTCAGATCGATAACGACGTGCTGACACATGTTGGCAACATCAGCGCGGCCGTCACCGCGCTGGACCAGCCCTTCCTCACGCTTGGCCAGCACTGGTCAGCGCAAAACATGAAGTCTGCATTCGACGCGGCGATGGATGTCAGGCGCGTTGCGGACGCTGCCTACCGGGCGTTTCCGCACGAGGCGGACGCAATGTCGGCGGGGGAGACGGCCGGACAGACGTTCATGAGCGAGGCCACGGCGCAGGCGCAAGCGCAGACTCCCGTGCCACCGACGCCGGTGCTACCGCCAACTCCAACGCCATTGATCGAACCGACTCCGGAGCCTGTGAGCCAACCGACTCCGGAGCCAGTTAACCAACCCATTCCGGAGCCAGTGATCGAACCGACTCCGGAGCCAGTGATCGTACCCACTCCGGAGCCGGTTGCCACCGACGTCCCGAGCACGTCTACGCCGCCAACGACCGTCACTGACTCAACCGTCGAGCCAACGGCCGTGACCGATGAGGAGCCGAGCGTGCCCCGGGAGCTGGCGCCCGTCTGAGCGGCACACGCAATGCACCATGGCGTTCGCGTGGCGGGAGAGGCAGCAATACCAGGTTCGGAGGTAGGCAGGCTCAAGGAGTGGCTGCTGGAGGGCGAGTCGCGCGACGCGGTCGGCCCTCATCAGGCGTCGCGGGAAGCGCACCACGACCAGCATCCGTGGTGGCGGGTGATGTGCCTGACGGGTGTCGACTACTT
>JAFAPL010000913.1 GCA_019247135.1 Chloroflexota bacterium
TATACGGTCGTCAAACGCCTGGATCTGCGACCACAGGTTCTGATGAGTGATCGTGCAGCCCTTCGGCTGTCCGGTCGTGCCCGAGGTGAAGAAGACCGCCGCCACGTCGTCGACGGGCGCGCGGACGGGCGAGGTGTCGACAGCCGCGGCCGCCGGCTCCCACCAGGTCAGCGTGCGCTCGTCTGCTGGCGCCCAGCCTGGCCGCTGGGTGTAGCCGAGCACCACGTAGAGCGGCTCGACCGCCTGCAGGATGGCCTGGGCGGCGGCCGCGTTCATGTCGCGGTCGAACGGGACGACGATGGCGCCGAGCTTCCACAAGGCGAACAGGTAGACCGGTGTACGCAGACCAGACGGTGCCCACACCACGACGCGGTCACCGGCCGTGACGCCGCGCTGGGCTAGCTGGGCGGCCAGGCCGTCGACGCGCGCCAGCAGCATGCCGCTGTCCAGCGTGCGCCAGCTCAGGCCGTCCTGCGCCCCGAGCGCGACCGCGCCCGGGAAGTGCCGCGCACGGCCGCGCACGATCTCGTACAGCTGTCCGTCCTGCCCCTGTTCGCCCATGCGCCTAAATTATTGCACATTCTCCGAACACATGTTCTAATTACTCCATGCCGCCTCGGCTAGCCTCAGATCCCGCCTTCGACCGCCACATGATGCAGTGGCTGGTGGTCTTCAGCTCGAGCGAACGCGGCCGTCGCGCGGCTGAGGCCTGGCTGGCCGCCTTCGAGGCGGCGCGACAAGCGGGCGCGGACGAGGCGGCGGCGTATGCACAAGCGAACACCGAAGAGGAGCACATATGCGTTGAACACGAAGCGTGACAACTGAATACGTGCGGTAACCTCGCCGGCGATGCCGAGGACGTTCTGGCGTACGTGGCTGGTGCCGCTGCTGCTCGCGGCGTCGCTCAGCACGAGCGCGCCGCCAGCGCTGGGCCAGACGGCGACCAGCGCCGCGACCGAGGTGTTCTCGGGTGCGGCGGCGAAGCAGCAGGTCGACGCGCTGGCCGGGCAGATCGGTTCGCGGCCGGCTGGCTCGGCCAGCTACGACCAGGCGGTGCGGTACGCGGCCGACCAGTTGCAGGAGTGGGGCTATCAGCCGCTGCAGCAGAGCTTTCCAGTGCAGACGTTCGACGACCGTGGCTCGAGCCTGGAGGTCTCGTCGACGGCGACGCACATCGAGGCCCAGACGCTGATGTACTCGGCGGCGGGCGATGTGGAGGCGCCGCTGGTAGCGGCGGGCACGGGTCGGACCGACGACTTGTCAGCCGTTGATGCGCGGGGAAAGCTCGTGCTGGTGGCCCGTGGCGACCTGCGCTTCTCGGACAAGCTGGCGAATGCGGCGTCGGCCGGTGCGCTCGGGTTGATCGTGTACAACGACTCGCCCGGGCAGGTGCAGGGCAGCCTGGTCGGACCGGGCAGCCTGCCGGCGGTGACGATCGCGGGTGACAGCGGCCAGCAGCTGCTCGGGCAGCTGGCGGCGGGCCCGGTCGGCGTGCATCTGCGGGTGGACGCTTCGATCGAGCAACGCTCGGGGATCAACGTCATCGCCGAGCTGCCGGCCAGTCGTCGAGATGCGCCGACGGTCGTGATCGGCGGGCACCTGGACAGCGTGCCGGCTGGCCCGGGCGCCAACGACAACGGCTCGGGCTCGGCCGTCGTGCTCGAGCTGGCGCACGGCCTGGCCCAGCGCGACCCGAGCCAGCGACCGTACAACCTGCGGTTCGTGCTGTTCGGCGCCGAGGAGCTCGGTCTATACGGCAGCCAGGCGTATGTGCAGTCGCTGACGGACGCCGACCGCCAGAGCATCGTGGCGATGCTGAACCTGGACATGGTCGGTGTGGGCGACCAGTGGCGGTTCGGTGGCAGTGACGACCTGGTGCAGCTGGCGCTGGGCGCGGCGGGCGACCTCGGCGCACGCGCGCTGCCGCTGCGCGGCGCGCTGGCGGGCGCGAGCGACCACGCCAGCTTCCTCGGCGCGGGCATCCCCGCGGTGTTCCTGTACCGGGTCGAGGACCCGAACTACCACACCGCGGGCGACCGGCCCGAGCTGGTCGACGCCGACGTCCTGGAGCAGGCGGGCAAGATCGCGTTGGCCGTCCTGGACGCGCTGCCCGTGCGCGGCGCCTGAGGCGCCAATCTCCTCGATGTGTGTTAAGTGCGCCGTGCCTGCGAGCCGTCGCGCGCGCGCCGCGGTGACTGCCCGCCTGGCGCGCGACGAGGCGCGTTAGTAATAGATATTGCGGCCGACTCCGCCGCCGGCGGCGATCACGTCGCCGTTGATGGCGGCCGCCTTTGGCGAGGCCAGGAACGTCACGACGTACGCAATCTCACGCGCGTCGATCCATCGGCCAACCACGTTGCTGACCATGCCGCGCTCGGCTTCCTCCAGGCTGACGCCCTGACGCTGGGCACGTTGAGCGATTACATCCGCCGTCTTCTCAGTGCGTGTCAAGCCCGGGTGAACGACCGTCACGTTGATCCCGTGGGGTCCGAGCTCGTCCGCAAGGTTCTTGGTCAATGCCACGACCGCGACGTTGCGCATGCTGCCGATGGTCGAGCCACTCTGGCGGGCGGCGAGGCCGCTGATGTTGATGATGCGTCCCCAACGCTGGCGGAGCATGTGCGGAGCAACCTCCCGAGCGCAGCGCAGGTAGCCCATCACCTTCACGTTCACGTCCGAAAAGAACGCCTCGTCGGTGATCTCGGACATCTTCGGCGGGGCCGACTGCCCGCCTGGTTGCGCGGCACAGTTCACCAGGATGTCGATGTGACCGAGTGCGGCCGCCGCCTGGTCGACCATGGCTCGAACCGAGTCGTCGGTCGAGGTATCGGCGACCACGGGTGTGATTTGTCGGCCCGTCAGTTCGGCCAGCTCCTCGGCTGATTGGCGCAGCGCATCGGCGCCACGCGCGGCCACCACGACGTCCACGCCTTCGGCCGCCAACTCGCGGGCGATCGCCTTGCCGATGCCACGACTACCGCCAGTGACGATGGCGGTCCTGCCTGCCAGCTCCAGGTCCATACGACGCGAGCGTACCGGTCGCCGGCCGCGCGGCGTCGGCACGTCGTCGTGCCGATCGGCCGCGGGCACGTGGCCTGTGGGAGGCGCAGGCAGCATGCCACCCATGCGTTTCGTCAGCTTTGTATGACTATCGACAGATGAACGAATGACGGTTAGCCGTACCCTGGCGAGCGTTGTGCGGCCGCTGAATCCTCCGCGTCGGCTGCTGATGGGGTCGGGACCGAGCAATCCGGAGCCGCGTGTTTTGCAGGCGTTGGCCGAACCTCCGCCACAGCCGGGCTCGCCCGCCTTCGACGACCTGCTCGAGGCGATCGCGGAACTCGGACGGCGGCTGTTTCGCACGAACAATGCGGCCACGTTCGCGGTGCCAGGAGCGTCGCGGGCCGGCATCGAAGCCGCGCTGGCGAGTCTGATTGAACCCGGGGATCGGGTGCTGGTTGGCGTCTACGGCCACTTCGGCGAGCTGTTGTGCACGCTGGCGGCACGGCACGGCGCCAGCGTCGCCCGGGTGGATGCCGACTGGGGCAGCGCGGTCGATCCGACGGCTATGGTCGCGGCGATCAGTCAGCAGCGGCCCAAGCTCGTGGCAATCGTGCATGCTGACACGTCGACGGGCGCCGTGCAGCCACTCGACGAGATTGGCGCGGCGTGCCGCGAAGTTGGCGCCCTGTTCCTCGTGGACGGAGTACTGAGTCTTGGCGGTTGCGAGGTCGACGTGGACCATTGGTGCATCGACGCGGCGATCGGCGGACTCCAGAAGTGCCTGGGCGGCCCGCCGGGCATGGCCCTGGTGACACTTTCGGCGGCCGCGTGCAGCGCCCGGGCGCGTCGCCGTGCGCCCTCGCCTCCGAGCTTTCTCGATATCGCCGTTCACCAGGCGGCCTGGGTTGAACATGCCGATCTCGAGGCGTACGAAACGTCCGGCTCGATGCTGCTAGCCATGCGCGAAGCCCTCGAGCTCATCCATATCGACGGCCTCGATGCACGCTGGCGGCGGCATGAGCGAGCCAGCCGGGCATTGCGAGCCGGGCTTTGCGCGATGGGCCTGCGGCTCTTCGCCGATCCTGCCCGGCGTGTGCCGATGATCACGCTGGTCGCGGTGCCCGACGGGATCGCGGAACAAGCCGTGCGCGAGCAGCTACTCGCCGATCACGCCGTCGAGATCATGGCCGCCTTCGGCCCGCTGCGTGGCCGAGTGTGGCGCATCGGAACGATGGGCACAAACGCTTGCTTGCCCAGCGTGCTGGCGTTACTCGCCGCGCTCGAAAGCGTGCTCGCGGCCCGTGGCTTTTCCCTCCCGCAGCCGAGGGCGCCTGGCGGCGCGGTTGCGGCCGCCTTAGCTGAGGACCATGCGCCGATATCTCGCGGCGAGGAGCATGAACACGCCGTAGGCGGCGAGTCCGAGAGCGACGACGCCCAGCAGCCACGGTCCTAGAGGCTCCGCGGCCAGTACAGCCAGAACGCCGCCGAGCCCGCGCGCCTGGTCGGGGCTGGTCTGGATGCCGGCCAGCACGAGGAAAAGTCCGATCACGAGAAACACGAATCCGCGTGCGGTGTAGCCGATACGCCCACTCACGCCCACGAGACGTTGCTGCGTCTCACGAACCGCCACGAGCTTGTCGGCGAAAGACGCACGATAGGCGATCACGAACTGCGCAACGCCAACACCGACCACGATCGCGCCAGCGGCGACCACGAGCCATGGCCCGAGCGGGTGCGACATCAGCCACGCCGTGCGGTCCTGCGTTGCCTGCTCCTGGTCCGGCTGACCGCGCGTGCCGAGAGCCATGCCAATCGCGCTCATGGACAGCGCCGCGTACGAGGCGGCGGCCACGCCAAAGCCGATGCGCGCGGCCAGGCCTTTGGGCTCGCTGCCTTTGTGTTCGGTGTCGAGCACGGCCTGGAGAAAGCGCCACAGCGCGTACCCGACGAGTCCGACCGCAGTAATGCCGAGCAGAACGCGACCGAACGGCGCTTCAACGATATGTCCAAGAACGCCGCCAGTGTCAGTCGTGTCGCCGCCAACGCCGAGCGCCGCCTGCGCCGCGAGTACACCGACGAGGAGGTACACGACGCCGTTCGCCGCAAAACCGGCGCGGCCTAAAGGGATGAGCCACTGCTGCTCACGTTGCGCGACATGTCTGCCGCTCCGCGCTGCGTTGTCGACGGTGTTGCGCGCGGTGCGGGCACTCGGGGCCATGTTGATGCGGTGCACGCCCGCCGCTAAGAGCACACGCCGTGCCGGGGGCTAACCACCGCTCGCGCGGATGCGTCGGATGACGGCGAGCGGGGCCTCGCTCGGGTCGTAGCGAATCCGCGGCAGCGTGTACGGCGTGCTCGCGGTGAGCCGCGCGGATGCGCGAGTCGTGAAAGCGGCGCGATAGCCCGTACGCGCGACGCCGTCCACCACGGTCGCGTCGTATGCCCCGTTGGGATAGGCGAGGAAATTGACGGAGACGCCGAGCATGTCCTCGAGCTCACCTTTGCAGTCCTGGATTTCGGCCAGGAACGCGTTCAGGTTCAACCGCTCGAGCACCGCGAGATTTGGATGGTTGCAGGTGTGTGCCTCGACCTCTTCGCCAGCCGCCACTAGCGCCTGGAGCTCGGACACGCCCATGTAGCGGTGGACGCCATCGGCGAAGCCAGGCACGAGGGCGAAGAAGACGCCGGGCACGCCCATCCGAGCCAGGACAGGCAACGCGTTGAGGTACTGACTGTAGAGGGCGTCGTCGAACGTGAGCACCAGGCAGCCAGGTGGTGGATCGATCGCTCCGCTCATGGCGGCATCGACGGCTGCAAGGCTGGTTGGACGATAGCCCGACGCGAGAATCGTGGTCAGCATGCGCTGGAACACGACCTGCGAGACCACCTCGTGCGTGTAGAGGACCGGGCACACAATCGAACGGGTCCAGGGCCCGAGACTGGCGACGCTCGCCGCGCCTGACACGCTGATGATGCACGCCGAGGGATCGTCACACGGGGACTCCTGGCTCACGTCAGCGGGGGAAGTCTGCGCGGAGGCGGGCGCAGTCAGGACGACAGTGCTCAGCAGTAAAAAGGTCAGCAGCGTACGCCGCACGTTCCCCGCCACGTGCGCGCAACTCAATCAGCCGCTCGTTCGCTTGTCAAGCAGAATCGAGCGACGCAGCCTCAGCGTGGCACCTGCACCGAGTTGACCCGCGGGTGCTCGCGTTCGGCGCGCGGCAACGGGGGAAGCGAGCGCCTGGGACGCACAATAGGCAGCGGTGCTGGAGCTCGGGCAGTTTGCCGCGGCGGAGCGGGCCACCGGCGGATTCGACACGGTGGTGTGGCGGGTTCGACTCGGCGCGCGAACGTATGCGTTGCGCATCTTCCGTCCCGAGCAGAAGAAGGCGATGCGTCGGGAGATGAGCGCATTGCAGGCCGCCGGCCGGGCCGGGGTGGCCGTGCCGGCTGTTCGACTCGTTGGCACGGTGGAGGACGGCCGACCGGCGATGCTGCTCGACTGGTGCCCAGGCGTCACGCTGCTCTCGGC